>NZ_JBIMRC010000025.1:0-85946 GCF_043945575.1 Enterobacter cloacae complex sp. 2024EL-00214
GCCTGGCGGCTTTAGCGCGGTGGTCCCACCTGACCCCATGCCGAACTCAGAAGTGAAACGCCGTAGCGCCGATGGTAGTGTGGGGTCTCCCCATGTGAGAGTAGGGAACTGCCAGGCATCAAATAAGTGAAGAGGCCATCCGGAAGGATGGCCTTTTTGCGTTTATGCACAGTAAAAACCTGCAGGCCAGGTCAGGCAAAGCCGCCGCCCGGTAAGTCAGACCGCACGCCACCTCAAAATAAATTCCGTAATCCCATCCACATCATTCAAATTCAGCACCGGTACCTCCAGGGGTAAGGCAACGTCACTGGCTACTGCAACCACATGCTCATCCAGCGTCAACTCGCTAACGTCATGCCCAGCATCACTTCTGAATAACAGGATTTTAGGCACTGCCTCATGCTTAAATCCCTCTACCAACACCAGATCCAGAGTGGAATGATCCATCCGACTGACCAGGTAAGCGAGATCCAGCGGTGCTTCATCCGGTGTTTCAGTCATCAACGCCCAGCGCTGATGACTCGCCACCATCGTTTGTGCTGCTCCTGCCTTACGCAACTCATAGCTGTCTTTGCCGGGTTTATCGACATCCATATTGTGGTGTGTGTGCTTAATCAATCCGGGACGAATACCTTTAGCACAAAGTGCAGGTATCAGTTTCTTCAGCAGCGTGGTTTTACCTGTTCCGCTCCAGGCAGAAATCGCTAATACGGGGATCATTTATTCTCCTGCATGGTCTGCAAATCTTCGGTCGTATTCACATTCACAAACGCAGATTTCAGATCGCTAAAATCAATCGGATGGCCGCCTGACTGACGCATAAACACCATCACCCTTCGCTCTCCTGTCGCCAGATAATTTTGCAGGTCAGGTACTAACGATCTGTTAATCAATGCGATAGCAGGATGATCGCGCTCGCCGTCATGCACCCAGACAACAGGGAAATCACCGCGCTGCTGCACCAGACGTTCAACCAGACAGGCCGGGATAAACGGCGTATCACACGAACAAAAGAGAAACCACTCACCCTTTGACTGTTGCATAACCGAGAGCATCCCAGCCAGCGGCCCAGGGTAATCCGCCAGGTTATCCTGATACACAGGGAACCCGCTGCGTTGGTAAATATCGATATGGCGATTAGCACTGATAGCGATTGCCGACACCTGATTTGCAAGCGTATCAGCGACATGTCGCCATAATGGCTTACCGTTGAGGAGCTGAAGACCTTTATCTTTTCCGCCCATGCGCGTTGCTCTGCCACCGGCCAACACGACCCCGATAATTTCCTGGCACTGATTCACTAATATCGCCTCTTTTATTGTGGGATTGACCCTGCTAACGTGTCTCTCTAAATGAAAGGAGCACCACCATGAAATGTAAACGTCTTAATGAAGTCATTGAACTCCTCCAGCCGGCCTGGCAAAAAGAGCCTGAGCTGAATCTGATGCAATTTTTACAGAAACTGGCGAAAGAGTCAGGTTTTGACGGTGAACTGACGGACCTTTCTGACGACATCCTGATCTACCACCTCAAAATGCGCGATTCCGCCAAAGATGCTGTCATTCCTGGTATTCAGAAAGATTATGAGGAAGATTTTAAAACCGCATTACTGCGTGCGCGTGGCGTAATTAAAGAGTAAAAGCTTGTAAGCGGCGACACCGAAATCGCCACAAGATGATATCCTGAATCATTCGTATAATTTCCGGATGATCGGATGAACGACCAGGCTTTTACTTTCCAGACATTACACCCGGATACCATTATGGATGCGCTGTTCGAGCAGGGCATCCGGGTGGATTCCGGGCTAACCCCTTTAAATAGCTACGAAAACCGCGTCTACCAATTTCAGGATGAGGATCGTCAGCGCTTCGTCGTAAAGTTCTATCGTCCTAAGCGCTGGTCTGCAGAACAAATTCAGGAAGAGCATCAGTTTGCCCACGATTTGCTGGATGACGATGTTCCCGTTGCTGCACCCCTGAAATTTAATAACCAAACGTTGCTGACGCACGAAGGGTTTTACTACGCCGTATTCCCCAGTCTGGGCGGCCGTCAGTTTGAAGCTGATAATATTGATCAAATGGAATGGGTTGCCCGTTACCTGGGACGCATTCATCAAACGGGACGTAAAAAACCGTTTATTGCCCGCCCGACTATCGGTATTCAGGAATATCTCATCGAACCCCGCCAGGTATTTGAAACCTCGGCACTCATCCCTGGCGCATTAAAGGATAATTTCCTCAACGCGACGGATAAACTTATTGATGCGGTTAAAGCCTGCTGGCGTGATGATATTTCAACGCTGCGTCTTCATGGTGATTGCCATGCAGGCAATATTCTCTGGCGTGATGGCCCACTGTTTGTCGATCTCGATGATGCGCGTATGGGACCCGCTGTTCAGGATCTGTGGATGTTGCTCAATGGCGACAAAACTGAGCAACGCATGCAGCTTGAAACTATTATTGAAGCGTATGAAGAATTTAGCCCTTTTAATTCAGACGAAATTGCCCTGATAGAACCTTTACGCGCGATGCGTTTTGTTTATTATCTTGCCTGGTTAATCAGGCGTTGGGATGACCCCGCATTCCCCCGAAATTTCCCGTGGCTTACCGGGGAGGATTACTGGCGCAACCAGATATCCACATTTACTGAGCAGGTTAAGGTTCTTCAGGAACCCCCTCTGCAATTAACGCCGATGTATTAATTGGACACACCCAGGAGAGAGTTAATCATGAAAAAAATTTGGCTGGCGCTGGCAGGTATGATTCTGGCATTTAGCGCTTCTGCTACACAGTTTACCGACGGTAAGCAGTACATCACGCTGGATAAGCCAGTGGCCGGCGAACCACAAGTTCTGGAGTTCTTCTCATTCTACTGCCCGCACTGCTATCAATTTGAAGAGGTGCTGCATGTTTCTGACAATGTGAAGAAAAAGCTGCCGGAAGGTACCAAAATGACCAAGTACCACGTTGAATTCCTGGGCCCATTGGGTAAAGACCTGACTCAGGCGTGGGCGGTTGCGATGGCGCTGGGCGTGGAAGATAAAATCACCGCTCCAATGTTTGAAGCCGTACAGAAAACCCAGACCGTTCAGACCACTGCGGATATTCGTAAAGTGTTCGTGGATGCCGGTGTGAAAGGTGAAGACTACGACGCGGCATGGAACAGTTTTGTGGTGAAATCTCTGGTTGCCCAGCAGGAAAAAGCGGCTGCTGACCTGCAGTTGCAGGGTGTTCCGGCGATGTTTGTTAATGGCAAATATCAGCTGAACATGCAGGGTATGGATACCAGCAGCATGGATATCTTCGTACAGCAGTATGCAGACACCGTGAAATACCTGGTTGGGAAGAAGTAAGATTGTTGATGTAAAAACGCCGGTCACTGACCGGCGTTTTTGCATGAAGATTTAATGTTGTCTATCTGCTCGTCTTTCTCTTTCCAGAGTGTGTTAAGCCAGAGCTGGAAACGACGTTTGAAATTCTTATCATTAACGTAATCGCCATGCAGTTCCGCTTCAATCGGTACCAGATCAACACGAACAACAATACGTGTCAGTTTGCCGCTGAGCATGTCGAAGAACGGCGTTGTGTCGTTCTCCGGGTAGCAGAGCGTGACGTTCAGTAATTTATCGAACTGCTCACCCAGCACGTTCAGCGCCATCGCAATGCCCGCAGCCTTAGGGGGCAGCAAGTTTTGATATGGGGAGCGAGTCTGTTGGCGCTTCTCTTCAGTAAAGCGGGAGCCTTCAACAAAGTTAACAATCGTCGTAGGATGCGCGCGAAACTTCTCACAGGAGCGACGTGTGGTTTCCACATCTTTACCGCGACGCTCAGGATGACGAATTAAATAACTGCGTGAATAGCGTTTCATAAACGGCATATCCAGCGCCCAACAGGCCAGACCGATAAAGGGTACCCAGGCCAGTTGTTGTTTCAGGAAGTATTTGTTCATCGGGATATGCTTGCGGAACAACACGCATAAAACCACGATATCAGCCCAGCTGTGGTGGTTGCAGATCAGCAGATACCAGTTCTTTTTGTTGAGCCTTTCCAGACCTTCAACATCCCACTTCAGGTGAGGGTTCAGGTACAGCAAGATGGCCAACCCTTCGCACCAGCAATACATCATGAAATTACAAAACGCAGACACAGCCCGCCACACCGAGGGGAGAGGTAACAGCAGTTTAATTATTCCGGCGACAATGATCGGCACAGAACAGGCGATAGTCACAAGAATAGTTAAAATGATGCTTAACAGTAATGTTATTGCAGCGAGCAATCTCGACATGATGAGCTTTTTCAGATAGTTAGCTGTAAGGAGGCGACGGTTATCCGGCGCTGGGCGCTGATTTTACCAGAAATTAGACAAAAGAATGGCGCTTTCACGCTGCGAGTTTGTGGCTTTTCCTGCTCAGCAGCGAATTTATCCATGTTTGAGCTGTTAACGGGTCTTATATCCACATAGACTAAATAGTCATCAGACAGGTATGCCAATGATGGGTAATATATAACGAATTGATTTAAAACAGGAAAATATACTGCCGCATACAATGATAGCGGCAGTTATTCATCTGAATTGAAAGTATGCACAAACTTATCCACAGTTTTATTTTTGCGAACGATCCTCACGATCGCAAAATCTTTTCCTGTATCAGGTGCTAATAACTGATGTTTTCATCCTTCTGTGGCATCCTTTACCCATAAATTGATTAAAGGCACGGACATTATGGTTCAGATCCCAGAAAACCCTCTTATTCTCGTCGACGGCTCTTCTTACCTGTATCGGGCGTATCATGCGTTTCCTCCTCTGACCAATAGCGCAGGGGAACCGACCGGCGCAATGTACGGCGTCCTGAACATGCTGCGCAGCCTGATCCTTCAGTATCAGCCAACCCATGCGGCAGTCGTTTTTGATGCGAAAGGAAAAACCTTCCGCGACGAGTTGTTTGAGCATTACAAATCTCACCGTCCACCAATGCCTGACGATCTGCGTGCGCAAATTGAGCCACTGCATACGATGGTAAAAGCGATGGGTCTGCCGCTGCTGGCCGTTTCAGGTGTTGAAGCCGATGACGTGATTGGTACGCTGGCGCGTGAAGCTGAAAAAGTGGGCCGTCCGGTACTGATCAGTACCGGTGATAAAGATATGGCGCAGCTGGTGACACCCGGGATCACCCTGATTAACACCATGACGAACACCATTCTGGGTCCAGAAGAGGTGGTTGCAAAATATGGTGTGCCACCGGAGCTGATTATCGACTTCCTTGCATTAATGGGTGACTCTTCGGATAACATCCCTGGCGTGCCAGGGGTGGGTGAAAAAACTGCACAGGCCCTTCTGCAGGGATTGGGTGGCCTGGATACGCTGTACGCCGAGTCTGACAAAATCGCGGGTCTCACCTTCCGTGGTGCGAAAACGATGGCCACGAAGCTGGAAGATAATAAAGAGGTGGCTTATCTCTCCTATCAGCTGGCGACGATCAAAACTGACGTTGAGCTTGAGCTGGGCTGTGAACAACTTGAAGTGCAGCAACCTTCAGCTGACGATCTGCTGAACCTGTTTAAGCAATATGAATTCAAGCGTTGGATCACCGACGTAGAAAGCGGCAAGTGGCTGCAGGCCAAAGGGGCTAAGCCCACAGCGAAGCCGAAAGAGACGGTTGTTGTAGTTGCAGAAGAGCAGGCAGAAGAAGAAGCCGTAACCCTCTCCTTCGACAACTATGAAACCATTCTCGAAGAGTCGCAACTGGTCGCCTGGATCGAGAAACTGAAAAAAGCGCCAGTATTTGCCTTCGATACGGAAACCGATAGCCTCGATAACATCTCTGCCAATATGGTTGGCCTGTCGTTTGCGACAGAGCCTGGTATCGCGGCCTATGTCCCTGTTGCACACGACTACCTGGACGCGCCGGATCAAATCTCGCGCGACCGTGTGCTTGAGCTGATGAAACCGATTCTTGAAGATGACAAGGCGCTGAAGGTCGGGCAAAACCTGAAATACGATCGCGGTATTCTGCAAAACTACGGCATTGAGCTGCGTGGTATCGCTTTTGATACCATGCTGGAATCCTACATTCTGGACAGCGTAGCAGGCCGTCATGATATGGATTCCTTATCTGATCGCTGGTTGAAGCATAAAACAATCACCTTTGAAGAGATTGCCGGTAAAGGCAAAAATCAGCTGACCTTTAACCAGATTGCTCTGGAAGAGGCGGGTCGCTATGCGGCAGAAGATGCCGACGTGACGCTGCAGCTGCACCTGAAGATGTGGCCAAAACTGCAGAAAGAAGAAGGCCCGCTGAATGTGTTTCGGCATATCGAGATGCCACTGGTGCCAGTACTCTCCCGCATCGAACGCAACGGCGTAAAAATCGACCCAACGGTACTGCATAACCACTCTGGCGAGCTTGCACAGCGTCTGACCGAGCTTGAGCAAAAAGCCCATGAGCTTGCAGGTGAGCCGTTTAACCTCTCATCTCCTAAACAGCTGCAAACTATTCTGTTTGAAAAGCAGGGCATCAAGCCGCTGAAGAAAACCCCTGGTGGCGCGCCATCAACCTCTGAAGAGGTGCTGGAAGAGCTGGCGCTCGATTACCCGCTGCCAAAAGTGATTCTGGAGTATCGTGGTCTGGCGAAGCTGAAATCGACCTATACCGATAAACTGCCGCTGATGATCAACCCGAAAACGGGCCGCGTACATACTTCTTACCATCAGGCGGTGGCGGCAACCGGGCGACTCTCATCGACCGATCCAAACCTGCAGAACATTCCGGTACGTAATGAGGAAGGTCGCCGCATTCGTCAGGCCTTTATCGCACCAGAGGATTACCTGATTGTCTCTGCGGACTACTCGCAAATCGAACTGCGTATTATGGCGCATCTGTCGCGTGATAAAGGTTTGCTGACGGCGTTTGCTGAAGGGAAGGATATCCACCGGGCGACGGCTGCCGAAGTGTTTGGTCTGCCGCTGGACAGTGTGACAAACGAACAGCGACGCAGCGCGAAAGCGATCAACTTCGGTCTGATTTACGGGATGAGCGCTTTTGGCCTTTCCCGCCAGCTCAACATTCCTCGCAAAGAATCGCAGAAGTATATGGATCTCTACTTTGAGCGTTATCCGGGCGTACTGGAGTACATGGAACGCACCCGAGAGCAGGCGAAAGAGAAAGGCTATGTTGAAACGCTGGACGGTCGTCGTCTCTACCTGCCGGACATCAAATCCAGTAACGCCGCGCGTCGCGCTGGCGCAGAGCGTGCTGCGATCAACGCCCCAATGCAGGGGACAGCTGCTGACATCATTAAACGCGCGATGATCGCCGTGGATGCGTGGCTGGAAAAAGAGAAGCCACGCGTGCGCATGATCATGCAGGTACACGATGAACTGGTGTTCGAAGTGCACAAAGACGAGCTTGAAACCGTATCGAAAAAGATCCACGAACTGATGGAAAGCAGCATGACACTGGACGTGCCATTGCTGGTGGAAGTGGGGAGTGGTGAAAACTGGGATCAGGCTCACTAAGAGTCAGGAGAATAACGCGCGTTTTATGTAAGTTAGCAACATAACGACGTGCGTTTTGTGACGATCATTAGAATTCCCTATGTAAAGAGTGAAAAAAAACTACAAAAAGTGCTTTGTCTACAGATAAAAAAGGGGTAGAGTTAACGACGTAGGGTACAGAGGTAAGATGTTCTATCTTTCAGACCTTTTACTTCACGTAATCGGATTTGGCTGAATATTTTAGCCGCCCCAGTCAGTAATGACTGGGGCGTTTTTTATTGCGGTAAAGAAAATTTCAGGCAAAAAAAAGCGCGGACATTGCCGCGCTCGCTATTACTCTTCTTCCGCTTCTGTCGCGGGCTCCAGCTCGTTAAACCAGCTATCGAGCTTCTGACGCAGCTTGTCCACGCCCTGCTTTTTCAGCGAGGAGAACGCTTCAACCTGCACATCACCGTTGAATGCCAGTACCGCTTCGCGAACCATATTCACCTGTGCTTTACGCGCACCGCTTGCCAGCTTATCGGCTTTTGTCAGCAGCACCAGCACAGCAATATCGCTTGCCACGGCCCAGTCGATCATCTGCTGATCGAGATCTTTCAGCGGGTGGCGAATATCCATCAGCACCACCAGGCCTTTCAGGCACTGGCGCTTTTCCAGATATTCACCCAGCGCACGTTGCCACTTGATCTTCATCTCTTCCGGTACCTGCGCATAGCCGTAGCCCGGTAAATCGACAAGACGTTTGCCTTCTGCCACTTCAAACAGGTTGATCAGCTGAGTACGGCCAGGCGTTTTTGAGGTACGCGCCAGGCTCTTCTGATTGGTCAGCGTATTCAGGGCGCTGGATTTTCCCGCATTGGAGCGGCCAGCAAATGCCACTTCAATACCCGTATCAGAAGGTAAGTGGCGAATATCAGGCGCACTGGTGACAAAATGCGTCTGTTGGTAGTTCCAGGTAGTCACGTGGTCGTCTCCAAAAATCGTAATCTGTGGGGGATTATACCCGAATGCAGACAAAAGGCTTTTCTCATCGCACTCTGCCTGTAGGCGAACACCCTGGCGGCTGTAGGAGATTTGCCATAGATGCTATAGGAGATTTAAGAGAAATCGCAGGCGTTAAAAAACACAAACTGTTTAAAATCAGATTGTTGTGCTTGAGTAATTATCCGAAAATCCTTTTTTGTACCCTCTCATTGCTTGTTAGTTTAAGCGAACAGGGTAAAGTGTGTGCCAGGGCGAGGATGCCAACAGGATAACGACTTAAGGATAAGGGTCAGGAGCGCCAGGAGGCGAAGACTCAGGATTGTCAGGATGATAAGCGCCTGGAGGCGTTTAAACAGGAAATGGAACCGTACACGGACGGTATATCCGCCAAGGGATAAACAGGGCTTGTTGTAGGCAAACACGGAATGTCTGACCCACTAAGGGTTGTGAGTCAGGAAAAAAGGCGACAGATTGCTCTGTCGCCTTTTTTCTTTGCTTGCTTTCTGCTAGATTTCGCCGCAATTCTATACTGAAGAAAACGACTTAAAGATAAAACATCATGAAAAAACCGACCTCCACAGCGGGCGCTAAACGCCCTGCAAAAGCACGCCGCAAAACGCGCGAAGAACTGAACCAGGAAGCGCGCGATCGCAAACGTGAGAAAAAGCATCGTGGTCATGCTGCGGGTAGCCGTGCGGGCGGTAGCGATGCCACGGGTGCTTCTGCAAAAGGAAAGCAGCAGAAAGATCCACGTATTGGCAGTAAAACTCCCATTCCACTGGGCGTGACAGACACCCCGGTCACTAAGCAGCACAAACCAAAGAGCGAGAAACCTATGCTTTCACCGCAGGCTGAGCTGGATTTGCTGGAGAATGATGAGCGCCTGGATGCGCTGCTGGAACGTCTCGAAGAGGGAGAAACCCTGACCGCTGAAGAGCAGTCATGGGTTGATGCCAAACTGGATCGCATTGATGAACTGATGCAGAAGCTGGGCCTGTCTTACGACGATGACGAAGATGAAGAAGAAGACGAAAAGCAGGAAGATATGATGCGTCTTCTGAAGGGTGGAAACTAACATTTGCACCTGGCAGGCACGATAGTCCTGCTTATAACCCTTCCGGTTATATGTTATCTGGTGTGGTTATTCGTTAAACTACGGCGGTTGTCGCGGCGACAGAAGTGGCTGCGCACCCGGATGATGGCCCGCAGTGGGGCCAGAACGGGCCGCCGTATACGAACGCGACACCAACGGAAGGAGTGAGCATGTCTGTACCATCTATCGACTGGGATTTGGCCCTAATCCAGAAATATAACTATTCCGGGCCGCGTTATACGTCATACCCAACTGCGCTGGAGTTCTCCGATGCTTTCGGCGAAGCGGATTTTCAGCAGGCTGTCGCGCGCTACCCTGAGCGCCCGCTGTCGCTCTACGTCCATATTCCGTTCTGCCACAAGCTCTGCTACTTCTGCGGCTGCAATAAAATCGTTACCCGTCAGCAGCACAAAGCCGATCAGTATCTGGATGTGCTCGAACAAGAAATTCTGCATCGTGCGCCACTGTTTACTGGACGCCATGTTAGCCAGCTTCACTGGGGTGGCGGTACGCCAACCTACCTGAATAAAGCGCAGATCAGCCGTTTGATGACACTGCTGCGCGGCAACTTCAATTTTAATGACGATGCTGAAATCTCGATCGAGGTTGATCCGCGCGAAATCGAGCTGGATGTACTGGATCACTTACGCGCCGAAGGGTTCAACCGCCTGAGCATGGGCGTCCAGGATTTCAACAAAGAAGTGCAGCGCCTGGTGAATCGCGAGCAGGATGAAGAATTTATCTTTGCCTTACTTAACCACGCGCGTGAAATCGGGTTTACCTCGACCAATATCGACCTGATTTACGGCCTGCCAAAGCAAACGCCAGAGAGTTTCGCCTTCACGCTGAAACGTGTGGCAGAACTCAATCCTGACCGTTTGAGCGTCTTTAACTATGCGCATCTGCCGACGCTTTTCGCCGCCCAGCGGAAAATCAAAGATGCCGATCTGCCTTCTGCTCAACAGAAGCTGGATATTTTGCAGGAAACCATCACCTCGCTGACCGAAACCGGCTATCAGTTTATCGGCATGGATCACTTTGCCCGTCCGGATGACGAACTGGCGATTGCTCAGCGTGAAGGGGTTCTGCACCGTAACTTCCAGGGGTATACCACCCAGGGTGATACCGACTTGCTGGGGATGGGCGTCTCCGCCATCAGTATGATCGGCGACTGCTACGCGCAAAACCAGAAAGAGCTGAAGCTTTATTATCAGCAGGTAGATGAAACCGGCAATGCCCTGTGGCGCGGTATCGCGTTAACGCGTGACGACTGCATTCGTCGTGATGTGATTAAGGCGCTGATCTGTAACTTCCGTCTCGGTTTTAGTGACGTAGAAGCACAATGGGATCTGCAGTTTAGCGATTATTTCGCGGAAGACCTGAAGCTGCTTGCACCGCTGGCGAAAGATGGGCTGGTGGATGTTTCGGAGAGCGCCATTGAGGTTACGCCAAAAGGGCGTCTGTTGATTCGTAATATCTGTATGTGCTTCGACGCTTACCTGCGTCAAAAGGCACGTCTGCAGCAGTTCTCACGGGTGATTTAAGATGCACTGCCGGGTGGCGTTTCGTTTACCCGGCCTGCATTTCGCGTTTAGTAGGCCGGGTAAGGCGAAGCCGCCACCCGGCTTTTCATTGGCTACCCGCTAGCTAAACAACCCAACCAGTGCCGCACACAATACCGCTGCAACGGCAGTTTGCGGTGTGTGGCTTTCGGCTGCTCCGCTAGAGAGCAAACTCACTAATGATTCCAGCATGATGGTTCCCCCCATTTCCGGGCACGATCATACAAATTTCACCGATACAGTAAAGCGCAAAATAACAGCAATTTGCGCTCAATTAATCATCTTTACACAGCGGTAAAAATCACTCCATGCCCAGCTCTTTCAGCTTACGTGTCAGGGTATTGCGTCCCCATCCCAGTAAGCGAGCGGCTTCCTGTTTATGACCCTGCGTATGACGAAGCGCGGTGGTTAACAGCGTGCGCTCCATCTCAGGCTGAGCCTCAGAGAGTAAATTTTGATGACCGGAACGCAGCGCGCGATCGGCCCACTGTGCCAGCAGCGTCGCCCAGCTGTCCGGTAGTGCGTGTCCGGTACTGCTTTCTGGCGCGGTTGCTTCAAACAGTTCAGCGGGTAAATCCTGAATCAGAACTTCCTGCCCGGCGGCCATGACGGTTAACCAGCGGCAGGTGTTTTCCAGCTGACGCACGTTGCCCGGCCAGGCCAGACGGGTAAGGGCGGCGTCAGTTTCCGGGTGTAGCTGCTTGGCTTCCACACCCAGCTCACGGGCGGCCACCTGCAGAAAATGGCGTGCCAGGCGAGGAATGTCTTCACGACGCTCGCGCAGTGGCGGAAGATGTACACGGATCACGTTCAGGCGGTGGAATAAGTCCTCGCGGAATTTCCCTTCCTGCACGCGCAGCTCCAGGTTCTGGTGCGTTGCGGCAATAATACGGACGTCCACTTTTACTGGCGCATAGCCGCCCACGCGATAAAACTGTCCGTCGGCCAGTACGCGCAGCAGGCGGGTCTGAACATCCAGCGGCATATCGCCGATTTCATCCAGGAAGAGAGTGCCTCCATCGGCCTGTTCGAAGCGCCCCTGGCGAATGGTATTTGCGCCGGTAAACGCCCCTTTTTCGTGGCCGAACAGTTCGGATTCGATCAAATCCTTCGGGATCGCCGCCATATTCAGGGCGATAAACGGCGCTTTTGCCCGCGGGCTGTGGCGGTGCAAGGCGTGGGCAACCAGCTCTTTGCCGGTACCTGATTCACCGTTAATCAATACGCTGATGGACGAGCGCGACAAACGACCAATGATACGAAATACATCCTGCATGGCTGGCGCTTCGCCGATGATGTCCGTTGTTGGGCCAAAATCGGGGGTATGACGGGGCTGCTGCTGCTCCTGGTAGTGGCTAATGGCACGTTCAACCAGAGCGACAGCTTCGTCAATATCAAACGGTTTGGGCAGGTAGTCGAATGCCCCTTGCTGATAAGCGCTGACGGCTGCATCCAGATCGGAGTGCGCCGTCATTATGATGACCGGAAGCATAGGATGGCGTTGTTTGATCTGCTTTAAGAGCGCCAGCCCGTCCATTCCCGGCATGCGAATATCCGAAAGCAGAACATCCGGGGTTTTGGTGGTGAGCGCATCGAGCACTTCGCTGCCGTTCTCAAACGTCGTGCAGCTTAATCCTGCTCCGGTGAGTGCGCGTTCCAGCACCCAACGGATGGAGCTATCGTCATCGACTACCCAGACTATCCCTCGTTGCATAAACGTCACCTTTATTTTTTAATCGGCAGGAAAACCGAAAACTCGGTATGTCCCGGCCAACTGGTAAATTCAATTTTGCCAGAGTGTTGGTCGATCAAATTGCGGGCAATGGATAACCCCAGACCAGTGCCGCCTTCGCGACCGCTCACCATCGGGTAGAACAACGTGTCCTGTAAATGTGACGGAATGCCCGGCCCGTTATCCTCAACGTCGATGCGTGCTGCCAGGCGATAGCGCACGCCGTGCAGTGTCAGCTGGAATGCGGTGCGGGTGCGCAGAATGATTTCGCCCCCTTCCGGTCCCAGAGCCTGCAACGCATTGCGCACAATATTCAGCAGAACCTGTTCAATCTGGTCAGGATCGTGCGCCAGTTCCGGCAGGCTTGGGTCGTAATCACGCACCAGCGTGACGTTCTCCGGCAGTTCCATCGAGACGAGCTTCACTACCCGTTCAGCCACTTTATGAATGCTTTCTGAAACATGCATACCCGGCTGTTGCGGCCCCAGAAGACGGTCGACCAGATTGCGCAGGCGATCGGCCTGCTCAATGATGACGTTGGTGTACTCCGCAAGTGTTGGGTCGGGCAGTGCCTTGGTTAACAGCTGTGCTGCGCCGCGTAACCCTCCCAGCGGGTTTTTGATTTCATGAGCCAGCCCCCGTACCAGGTCACGGGCGGCAATTTGCTGCGCATGCTGGAGCTGTTCCTGGCTGAGGCGGCGCTGGTTGTCCATCGGTGCCATTTCAAGCAGGATGAACCCTTCAGGCAGACGCTGCGCCGTTAGCGAAAGAATATGTGAGCGTCCGTCGATCACCAGCGTCACTTCGTTATCGGTGAACCCCTGACCGGACTGCAAACTTTCCTGCATCAGGCCAATATTCAGCGAAAAATAGCTCAACAATTCCGGAAGTGGGGTACCAAACAGTTTGCGTGCGCTTTGTGCGAGCAGTTGCTGCGCCGCCGGGTTGGCGTAATGTACAGCCAGCTCGTCGTCGACCAGCAAAATACTGTTAATTAAAGAATTGAGGATCTGCCCAGCATCGGGCAGCGTGCCAGTTGCCATTCAGCAGTCTCCTGGAGTTGGTTGCACTAATTTAGTGCAGTATAGCTTTTTCGTTGCAAAAAGCGCGTGAGATCAGTTTGTTGGTGGAGAAAAAAGCCCATCCGAAGATGGGCTGAAAGTTTCCACGGCAACAAAAAATCCTCTCGCGTCTTTCTCGCCGCAGCCGCGTTGGCTGCCTTCGTTCACCCCGGTCACATAGCTATCTATGCTCCCGGGGATTCACTCAGTTGCCGCCTTGCTGCGACAAGAAATCCGCCGAGTATTAATTTCTTTCTTTAATTCTGACTTAAACGCTGTAGTACAGTTCGAATTCAACTGGGTGCGGAGTCATACGCACACGGTCGTTCTCTTCAATACGCAGAGCGATGTAAGCATCGATAGCGTCGTCAGTGAACACACCACCAGCAGTCAGGAACTCGCGGTCAGCGTCCAGCGCGTTCAGTGCTTCTTCCAGAGAACCGGCAACCTGTGGGATCTCTTTCGCTTCTTCTGGCGGCAGGTCATACAGGTTTTTGTCCATTGCTTCGCCTGGGTGGATCTTGTTCTTGATACCGTCCAGACCGGCCATCAGCAGTGCTGCGAAGCACAGGTATGGGTTAGCCGCTGGATCCGGGAAGCGAACTTCGATACGACGCGCTTTCGGAGAAGCCACCACCGGGATACGGATAGAAGCAGAACGGTTACGTGCAGAGTATGCCAGCATCACTGGTGCTTCGTAGCCCGGAACCAGACGCTTGTAAGAGTTGGTGGTTGGGTTCGCCAGGGCGTTGATTGCCTTAGCGTGTTTGATTACGCCGCCAATGTAGAACAGTGCCTGCTCAGACAGACCTGCATACTTATCGCCAGAGAACAGGTTGGTACCGTTCTTGGACAGGGACATGTGGCAGTGCATACCGGAACCGTTATCGCCGAACATTGGTTTTGGCATGAAGGTTGCGGTCTTACCGAAACGGTGCGCAACGTTGTGCACAACGTATTTGTAGATCTGAATCTCATCCGCTTTCTTGGTCATGGTGTTGAAGCGGGTTGCGATTTCGTTCTGGCCAGCAGTTGCGACTTCGTGGTGGTGTGCTTCAACCACCAGGCCCATCTCTTCCATCACCAGACACATGGTAGAACGAATGTCCTGTGAAGAATCGACCGGAGGAACCGGGAAGTAACCGCCTTTCACGCCAGGGCGGTGACCTTTGTTACCACCTTCGTATTTGGTGGAAGAGTTCCATGCGCCTTCGATATCATCGATAGCAACGTGGGAACCAGAAATTGAAGCGCCGAAACGAATGTCGTCAAACAGGAAGAACTCTGGTTCTGGCCCGAACAGAACGGTGTCTGCGATGCCGGTAGAACGCAGATACTCTTCAGCGCGTTTAGCGATGGAGCGTGGGTCGCGATCGTAACCCTGCAGCGTGCCTGGCTCGAGGATATCGCAGCGGATGATCAGCGTCGGCTCTTCGAAGAATGGGTCAATGAGTGCAGTCGTCGCGTCCGGCATCAGAACCATGTCGGATTCGTTAATGCCTTTCCAGCCGCCAATGGAGGAGCCGTCAAACATTTTGCCTTCTTCAAAGAACTCGGCGTTCACCTGATGAGCAGGAATAGTGACGTGCTGTTCTTTACCTTTGGTATCGGTGAAGCGCAGATCAACAAACTTCACTTCATGTTCGTTCAGCATCGTCAAAACGTGTTCAGCGGACATACTTAACTCTCCAGATTGGTCATTGTCGTCGTGGTAACGAGGTCTTCAATTTCTGTTTGTACTGGCCGTGTGCCATGTATTTTTATAAAGCGAAATCTGTGCCAACTTTTAAAATACCCCCAAAAGGCGTTATCATGCGCACCATAGTGCAAAAGGGCTGCACCATGATAGTCATGTTGCACCAGTATAGTGCTTCAATGTGAACATTGAGCACCATATTGGTGCAATTTACGTGAAAGCGCCCTTTTACCGCTCCGTGAAAGCGATCACAAAGCATCCCTGCAATACTTGTTTGCGGGGGATGTTTGTGATCCTGTTTTGTAGTGCGATTAATCCGTGTACAATAACGCGCTATTTCTAAATGCCTGAGGCAAAGTTGTGATCGAAAATTTGCGTAACATCGCCATCATCGCGCACGTTGACCATGGTAAAACTACCCTGGTTGATAAGCTGCTGCAGCAATCCGGTACGTTTGATGCGCGTGCCGAAACCCAAGAACGCGTGATGGACTCCAACGATTTGGAGAAAGAGCGTGGGATTACCATCCTCGCGAAAAACACCGCGATTAAATGGAATGACTACCGTATCAACATCGTTGATACCCCAGGGCACGCCGACTTCGGTGGTGAAGTTGAACGTGTAATGTCCATGGTAGACTCCGTTCTGCTGGTCGTTGACGCAATGGATGGCCCAATGCCACAGACGCGCTTCGTGACCAAAAAAGCATTTGCCCACGGTCTGAAGCCAATCGTAGTTATCAACAAAGTTGACCGTCCTGGCGCGCGTCCTGACTGGGTTGTTGACCAGGTATTCGACCTGTTCGTTAACCTCGACGCGACTGACGAGCAGCTGGACTTCCCTATCGTTTATGCTTCTGCGCTGAACGGTATCGCAGGTCTGGATCACGAGAACATGGCTGAAGACATGACCCCGCTGTACCAGGCGATTGTTGACCGTGTTCCTGCACCAAACGTTGATCTCGACGGCACCCTGCAGATGCAGATCTCTCAGCTCGACTACAACAACTACGTTGGTGTTATCGGCATTGGTCGTATCAAGCGCGGTAAAGTTAAGCCTAACCAGCAGGTTACTATCATCGATAGCGAAGGCAAAACCCGTAACGGTAAAGTCGGTAAAGTGCTGACTCACCTGGGTCTGGAGCGTATCGATAGCGACGTGGCTGAAGCAGGCGACATCATCGCGATCACCGGTCTGGGTGAGCTGAACATCTCCGACACCATCTGCGACCCGCAGAATGTTGAAGCGCTGCCAGCCCTGTCCGTTGATGAACCAACCGTATCCATGTTCTTCAACGTCAACACCTCTCCGTTCTGTGGTAAAGAAGGTAAGTTCGTTACCTCTCGTCAGATCCTTGACCGCCTGAACAAAGAGCTGGTGCACAACGTTGCACTGCGCGTTGAAGAAACACCAGACGCTGACGCATTCCGCGTTTCCGGTCGTGGTGAGCTGCACCTGTCTGTTCTTATCGAAAACATGCGTCGTGAAGGTTTCGAGATGGCGGTTTCCCGTCCGAAAGTTATCTTCCGCGAAATCGACGGCCGTAAACAAGAGCCGTTCGAAAACGTAACGCTGGACGTTGAAGAGCAGCACCAGGGTTCTGTCATGCAGGCTCTGGGTGAGCGTAAAGGCGACCTGAAAAACATGAATCCAGATGGCAAAGGCCGCGTACGTCTCGACTACGTGATCCCAAGCCGTGGCCTGATCGGCTTCCGTTCAGAGTTCATGACCATGACTTCTGGTACCGGTCTGCTGTACTCCACCTTCAGCCACTACGACGACGTTCGTCCAGGCGACGTGGGCCAGCGTAACAACGGCGTTCTGATCTCCAACGGTCAGGGTAAAGCGGTTGCATTCGCACTGTTCAGCCTGCAGGACCGCGGTAAGCTGTTCCTGGGTCACGGTGCTGAAGTTTACGAAGGCCAGATCATCGGTATTCACAGCCGTTCTAACGACCTGACTGTAAACTGCCTGACCGGTAAGAAACTGACCAACATGCGTGCGTCCGGTACTGACGAAGCAACGGTTCTGGTTCCACCGATCAAGATGACCCTGGAGCAAGCTCTGGAATTCATCGATGACGACGAACTGGTAGAAGTGACTCCACAGTCTATCCGTATCCGTAAACGTCACCTGACTGAGAACGACCGTAAACGTGCAATGCGCGGTGCGAAAGAAGAGTAATTCACTCCTCTTTTAGTCTGCAAAACCCCGTCCTTGTGGCGGGGTTTTTCTTTTTCTGACCTGGGTTCTGGCGCATAGCCAAACCTTATCTTTCCCGCTACAGTTACTTTTCCACGGCGAGCAGGAGATAAACATGCTTTATATCTTTGACTTAGGAAATGTAATCGTCGATATCGATTTTAATCGTGTGCTGGGTACATGGAGTGATTTCAGCCGTGTTCCACTGGCGACGTTAAAACAGAGTTTCGCGATGGGGGAGACTTTCCATCAGCACGAGCGCGGCGAGATCAGCGACGAAGAATTCGCTGAACGTTTCTGTCATGAAATGGAGCTGCCGTTAAGCTATGAGCAGTTCTCCCACGGCTGGCAGGCGGTGTTTGTTGCGATCCGCCCGGACGTCATCGTCACCATGAAAAAACTGCGTGAGCAGGGGCATCGGGTAGTGGTTCTGTCAAATACCAACCGTCTGCACACCACGTTCTGGCCAGATGAATACCCTGAAGTGCGTGCGGCGGCAGATAAAATCTATCTCTCCCAGGAGATGGGCATGCGCAAACCCGAAGCGCGAATTTATCAGGCTGTTCTCCAGGCGGAGGGATTCTCTGCGGCCGATGCGGTCTTTTTCGACGACAACGCCGATAATATAGAGGGAGCTAACCAGTTAGGTATCACGTCAATTCTGGTGACCGGAAAAGAGACGATACCGAACTACTTTGCGAAGCAGCTATGCTAAAAACCGTTCAGCAAAAAGCCACTCACCATACCCGCCCGTTGCGTGCGTGGCTAAAACTCCTCTGGCACCGCATTGACGAGGACAACATGACGACGCTGGCGGGGAACCTCGCGTATGTGTCGTTACTCTCACTGGTGCCGCTGGTGGCCGTCGTCTTTGCGCTTTTTTCTGCTTTTCCGATGTTTGCAGATGTCAGCCTGCAGCTTCGTCATTTTGTCTTTGCGAACTTCATTCCTGCCACTGGCGATGTTATACAGAACTATATTGAGCAGTTCGTTGCCAACTCCAGCAAGATGACGGCAGTGGGGGCGTGCGGCCTGATCGTGACGTCGCTGCTTCTGATGTATGCCATTGATAATGCGCTTAACACCATCTGGCACAGTAAAAAAGTGCGCCCGAAAGTGTACTCTTTTGCCGTGTACTGGATGATTTTAACGCTCGGCCCGTTGTTAGCGGGTGCGAGCCTGGCTATCAGCTCGTATCTTCTTTCGTTGCGCTGGGCCAGTGACTTAAACGGCGTTATTGATAATGTTCTGCGAATCTTCCCGCTGATTTTATCGTGGTTCTCTTTCTGGCTGCTCTACAGTGTGGTACCGACCACTCGCGTGCCTAACCGCGACGCTATCGTCGGGGCGCTAGTGGCGGCGGCGTTCTTTGAACTGGGCAAAAAAGGCTTTGCCCTCTACATCACCATGTTCCCTTCTTATCAGCTGATTTACGGCGTGCTGGCGGTGATCCCCATTTTGTTTGTCTGGGTTTACTGGACCTGGTGTATCGTCTTGCTTGGTGCCGAAATAACTGTCACTCTCGGCATATATCGCGAACTCAAAAAAGCAGCTGAAGCTGAAAAACAACAAGAAGAAAACCAACCATGATTGCATTGATACAGCGCGTAACCCGTGCCAGCGTCACCGTGGAGGATGAGGTGACGGGTGAAATTGGCCCAGGACTTTTGGTGTTGTTAGGTGTCGAAAAGGATGACGACGAACAAAAAGCTAACCGCTTGTGTGAGCGTGTGCTGGGTTACCGCATTTTCAGTGATGCGGAAGGCAAGATGAACCTGAACGTCCAGCAGGCGGGTGGCAGTGTGCTGGTTGTTTCCCAGTTTACGCTGGCCGCAGATACCGAGCGCGGCATGCGTCCTGGCTTCTCCAGGGGGGCTGCCCCGGATCGTGCAGAAGCACTTTATGAGTATTTTGTTGAGCGTTGTCGCCAGCAGGAAATGAATACGCAAACCGGACGATTCGCTGCAGATATGCAGGTCTCGCTGGTGAACGATGGCCCCGTCACATTCTGGCTCCAGATATGAGCCAGTTGGCGGCGTGGCCGCGGGTAACAAGAGAGAGTACAGCTATGTATCACCTTCGAGTACCGCAAACGGAAGAAGAGTTAGAGGTGTATTACCAGTTCCGCTGGGAAATGCTGCGCAAGCCATTACATCAACCGAAAGGATCTGAACGCGACGCCTGGGACGCAATGGCGCATCACCAGATGGTGGTGGATGAAGAGGGTAACCTTGTCGCCGTCGGGCGTCTGTATATCAACGCGGATAACGAAGCGTCTATTCGCTTTATGGCTGTCCACCCCTCTGTGCAGGACAAAGGTCTGGGGACACTGATGGCGATGACCCTGGAGTCAGTTGCCCGTCAGGAAGGCGTTAAGCGCGTAACCTGTAGTGCCCGCGAGGATGCCGTGGAGTTCTTCGCCAAGCTCGGTTTTGTTAACCAGGGTGAAATCACCACACCGCAAACCACACCGGTGCGCCACTTTCTGATGATTAAACCCGTCGCCACGCTGGATGATATTCTGCACCGTGCCGACTGGTGCGGTCAGTTACAGCAGGCCTGGTATCAACACATCCCCCTGAGTGAAAAGATGGGGGTACGCATTCAGCAGTACACCGGGCAAAAATTTATGACCACGATGCCGGAAACCGGCAATCAGAACCCACACCACACGCTGTTTGCTGGCAGTCTGTTCTCACTGGCTACGCTCACCGGTTGGGGGCTTATCTGGTTGATGCTGCGCGAACGTCATCTTGGTGGCACCATCATTCTGGCAGATGCCCACATTCGCTACAGCGCGCCAATTAGCGGCAAGCCGAGCGCCGTTGCCGATCTCGGTTCGCTGGGAGGCGATCTCGACCGTCTGGCACGTGGACGCAAAGCTCGGGTGCAGATGCAGGTAGAGCTGTTCGGTGATGAAACGTCGGGCGCGATATTTGAAGGAACTTACATCGTTCTCCCTGCGAAGCCGTTTGGTGCGTATGAAGAGGGTGGGAACGAGGAGGAGTAATCTCCTCCCGCTGTTATCGCCTGGCGTTTTCAATCCGCCAGGCGATATCCCTCATTACGTCTTGCGCCGAATGGCTGATTCCGCCGAGCTGAAAGAAGCCATGGATGACTCCCAGCCAGCGCTGAGCGGTACATACCACCCCCTGCTCTGTCAGATACTGATAAAGCATCTCCCCCTCATCACATAGCGGATCATACTCGGCGGTAATAATGTGTACTGGCGGAAGACCGTTAAAATCATCCCGCCACAGTGGGCTGGCTTCTGGATGCTGACGATCGGTGTCTGCCAGATACATTTCATATCCGCTGAGCAGGGTATCGCGGGTGATAATATAATCTGTGCCATTGAGGGTGTAACTTTCAAAACTCGCCGTGGCGTCGAGCATGGGATAGATAAGTATGAGCTGCGCAGGTTGCCAGAGACCTTTGGCCTTTAGCCGTAGCGCCGTCACCAGCGCCAGATGCCCTCCCGCACTGTCCCCGCAAAGCGTGATCCGGTTTTTATCTACACCCAACGTGTTCGCATATTGCCAGACCAGTATCGCACCTCTTTCTGCGTCGTCATGCGCGGTGGGGAAGGTATGCTCTGGTGCCAGTCTGTACTGAACCGCAATCACCCGGCAATTGCCGTACCAGGCTAGCTGACGGAGTTGGTTATCATGCGTATCAAAGCCGCCGCTGATAAAGCACCCACCGTGATAGTAGATGGTAGCAGGTAATGTTTCAGGCGCGTTGGGGGGCGAAAATACACGAATAATAAGGCCCTCAAGAACATGCGTTTCAACGTGTATGCGAGTTTCTACCTCTCCGGCAAGTCCCGTACTGGCAACATACCCCGCTCGTCGGGCATTAATATTCTGATGACGTGATGAGGGCCGGCCTGCAGCGATAAATTCCTGAACCAGTTGTTCAATCCCTTTTTCCAGTGCCATGACAGAGTCTCTTTGACTGTATGAATATACAGTTTTATAGCCTGGTTTATTGCTGATGAAAACAAAGAAATTTGGTGAAACCAGAGATCTGGAAAGCGGCTCGCAAATGCGAGAGCTGTTTTTGTTATCTGCTTTGACCCTACAAAAAGGTAGGCGCTTGTAAACATGGTCATGAGACGAAAACAGCAGCGGTAATGGGCGCGTTTGAAATGATCGATGTCTCGCGGGATATTGCTGAAAGAAGCAGTCTTACTGCGTGAGAAATATGGGATGAAGCTTCCAGACGCCATCATCCTGGCGACTGCTCAGAGCAGAAACTGCCCGCTGATTTCACGAAATACCAAAGACTTTGCGGGTATTGCTGGGGTCATTTCCCCTTATCAACTGTAAGCCGGGCAAGCTTGCGCCGCCCGGCGCTGTCACAAGGGATTACTCCCCTTCACCCGGGAACAGGAACGGGTTGATAGAGCTGCGGGCAAAGCCCTCTTGCTCCATTTTGGCGTCCAGAATCAGCGAGGCGAGATCGTCGGCCACGGCTTCGACTTTCGGGTCTTTTTCCTGATACAGAATTTTCAGGTAGGTACCACAGTCGCCGCAGCTTTCGGCTTTCACCGCTGCGTCTTCGTTTTCCAGCGACCAGTAGTTGAGATCGCGGGTCTGCTCGCAGTTGCTGCACTTCACGCGCACCACATGCCACTCGGTTTCACACAGGTTGCAGTGCAGGTAGCGTAGCCCCTGGGTGGTACCAATTTGCACCATGCTGGAAACCGGCATCGAGCCACACACCGGGCAGAACTGGCGCGCTTCACCATATTCGGCACGGGCCTTGCCTGGGATGAGGCTTGCCATTTGCGCCCAGTAGAGCGACAACGCAGCCCAGATAAACGGTGCTTTATCACTGCTGACCAGCGAGAAATCAGAAGCAAACAGCGCGCTCGCCATCTCTTCCAGTTCCATATCGGAGGCTTTTTCCAGATTCTCAATAACCGCCAGCGCGGTACCGCTCATCTCCGGTTTTAGCTCAGCAATCAGCGAATGCAGCAGTGT
The DNA here is from genome assembly GCF_043945575.1 of Enterobacter cloacae complex sp. 2024EL-00214. Lineage (NCBI taxonomy): Bacteria > Pseudomonadati > Pseudomonadota > Gammaproteobacteria > Enterobacterales > Enterobacteriaceae > Enterobacter > Enterobacter cloacae complex sp. 2024EL-00214. The sequence goes on from NZ_JBIMRC010000025.1 coordinate 22,813, forward strand.
GTGCCAGTGCTTATCGCGCGGCAGTACGTGAATATCCAGCGGCGGTTTACCTTGCTCGCTGGCTTCTTTAATGCGCGCGGTCAGATCCATTTGCAGCGGATGGTCGTACAGCACCACTTCCTGCGCGTGGGCAATGAGCGCGGCAAAACGCAGAAAATCGCCCAGAGGGTTGTTCTCTGCCAGCTCGCGCAGACGCTCTGCGCGGCGGTTATAGAGGTTCTTGAGTCTGGGGAATAACAACGGCGGAATATATTCCGCCGTGCGTTTCTCGCTCGAACCCAGCTCATCTTGCGGGATTATGCGAATACTCATTCAGATGACTTTTCCTGTTTCTGGCGGACTTCACGGTACCAGCGCGGGTGATGTTTCTTCGCCCACGTACTGGTTACCCAGCCTTCCACCATCGCGGTAATGGTGCCTTTCACCCAAAGGGCGGCGTAAATATGCACCATGATAACCACAATTAACGCCACTGCGGCAAATGAATGCAGCATCAGCGCGAATCGGATCACCGGGATTGAGAAAGCAGGCGCAAAGTACGGACGCCAGATGATCACACCGCTTACCAGCAACAGGACCAGGAAGATAATCGCCGCCCAGAATACGCATTTCTGGCCGAAGTTATAACGCCCGGTATCACCCACTTCCTCGTTGACGACGATCTTACGAATATTCTTCGCCCAAAAGATATCATCCCGATTGATTAGGTTATGGTGCCAGTATCGGAAAAACATGATGATGAACGACGCGAACATGATGACGCCAACAAACGGGTGCAGTATACGCGCCAGCTGTGGTGTCCCCATGATCTGCATCAGCCAGTTGAAGGACGGGAAGAAGAACCCTAGCCCGCTTATCGCCGCCAGCATGAAACAGAAGGCGGTGACCCAGTGGTTGATGCGTTCCGGCGCGGAGTAGCGCACGATGGTGTCACGTTTTCTCATTTGCGCACCTCGTCTTTCTCTTCATGCGTGTCGTCGTCTTCCTCTTCCGCGCGGTTCGGGCCGACACCGACGTAGTGGAAGATACTTGCTGCGAAGGTGGCAGCAAAACCGACCGCTGCCAGCGGTTTCCAGATGCCTTTCCAGAACTTAACGGTGGCGCTGATTTCCGGGTTCTCCGGCAGGCCGTGATACAGATTCGGCTTGTCGGCGTGATGCAGTACGTACATGACGTGCGTTCCGCCAACACCGGCCGGATCGTACAGGCCTGCGTTATCGTAACCACGGGTTTTCAGCTCGCCTACGCGCTCAGCCGCCAGCGTTTTCATATCCTCTTTAGAGCCAAAGTGGATAGCACCGGTTGGGCAGGTCTTCACACAGGCGGGTTCCTGACCGACGTTGACGCGGTCAACACACAGCGTACATTTGTAGACGCGGTTGTCTTCCGGGTTCAGTCGTGGCACGTTGAACGGGCAGCCCGCGATGCAGTAGCCACAGCCAATGCACTGCTCGGACTGGAAGTCGACGATGCCATTAGCATACTGAATGATAGCCCCTTCCGACGGACACGCCTTCAGGCAACCCGGATCCGCACAGTGCATACAGCCGTCTTTGCGGATCAGCCATTCCAGTTTGTCGTTCTGCTCCACTTCCGAGAAACGCATCACCGTCCAGGACTTCGCGGTCAAATCCGCCGGGTTGTCGTACACCCCAACGTTATGACCCACTTCGTCACGGATATCGTTCCACTCTGAACAGGCCACCTGACAGGCTTTACAGCCGATACAGGTGGTCACGTCGATAAGTTTCGCCACTTCCTGCTGGTGGTCCCGCGCCTGTGGCGCGGGTGTGAAACCGTTAGTCGCGGAACGACGGATAATGTCTTGAGATTGATAAGCCATAAGTCGTCTCCGTTACACCTTTTCCACGTTCACGAGGAAGGCCTTAAACTCCGGCGTCTGCGTGTTCGCATCACCGACGAACGGCGTCAGGGTGTTCGCAATAAACCCTTTTTTCGCCACGCCCTCATAACCCCAGTGGATCGGGATGCCGATGGTATCCACCTGCTGACCGTGAACGTTCAGCGTACGAATACGCTTGGTCACTACGGCCTTGGCCTTGATATAGCCACGGTTAGAAGAGACCTTCACGGTATCACCATGTGCGATGCCGAGCTTGTTCGCCAGCTTCTCACCGATCTCCACAAACTGTTCCGGCTGCGCGATAGCATTAAGCAGCGCGTGCTTGGTCCAGTAGTGGAAGTGTTCGGTCAGGCGATAAGTGGTGCCCACGTACGGGAACTTGTCTTTTTTACCCAGCGCTTCAAAATCGCCCTTAAAGATACGGGCTGCCGGGTTAGAGACCACGTTCGGGTGCAGCGGGTTGGTGCCCAGCGGCGTCTCAAACGGCTCGTAGTGTTCCGGGAACGGGCCTTCAGCCATTTTATCAATAGCAAACAGACGCCCCATCCCTTCAGGCTGCATGATAAACGGCCCGACATCGCTGCCTGGTGCGGCAGTGCTGTAGTCCGGAATATCCACGCCACCCCATTTCGCGCCATCCCATTTCAGAAGCTGACGCTTCGGATCCCACGGGTTACCCTGCGGATCTGCGGAGGCACGGTTATAGAGAATGCGACGGTTCAGCGGCCACGCCCATGCCCAGCCCAGCGTATTACCAAGGCCCGACGGGTCGGCGTTATCGCGGTTGGCCATCTGGTTACCTTTCGGCGTCCAGCTACCGGCAAAGATCCAGCAGCCGCTGGAGGTAGTACCGTCATCACGCAGGTGCGCGAAGGTGCTGAGCTGTTCGCCTTTCTTCGCCAGGACTGCACCGGTGGCCGGGTCGATAACATCCGCCAGTGCCTTACCGTTGCTCTCCATCGCCACTTCTTCCGGTGATGGGTTTTCCGGTGTCGAGTAGTTCCAGGTCATGTTCAGAACCGGTTCAGGGTTCGCACCGCCTTCTGCCGCGTACATCTTACGCAGGCGCAGGAAGATGCCGGCCAGGATCTCGCCGTCGTTCATGGCAATGCCCGGGGCGTCCGCACCTTTCCAGTGCCACTGCAGCCAGCGGCCGGAGTTGACGATAGAACCGTTCTCTTCCGCGAAGCAGGTGGATGGCAGGCGGAACACTTCGGTCTGAATCTTCGATGGGTCGACATCGTTCGATTCACCGTGGTTCTGCCAGAAGGTCGAGGTTTCGGTATTGAGTGGGTCAATCGTTACCAGGAACTTCAGTTTTGACAGAGAGGCCACAACCTTGTTCTTGTTCGGGAATGACGCCACCGGGTTAAAGCCCTGGCACAGATAGCCGTTGACCTTGCCCTGGTTCATCATCTCGAAGTACTGAAGAACATCGTAACCTTTGTCCCACTTCGGCAGCCAGTCGTAGCCCCAGCTGTTTTCAGCTGTCGCTTTGTCACCGAAGAATGCCTTCATCATGGAGACGAAGAACTTCGGATAGTTGCCCCAGTAGTTCACCTGGCCCTGGAGCAGCGGTTTTGGCGTGCTGGCTGTCAGGTAGGTTTGCAGATCAGTCTGTTTTTCGTTTGGCAGCGTCATGTAGCCGGTCAGGCTTTGTGACAGCAGGCCGAGGTCAGTCAGACCCTGAATATTGGAGTGACCGCGCAGGGCATTTACGCCGCCGCCTGCCATGCCCATGTTGCCGAGCAGCAGCTGAACCATCGCCATCGTACGGATGTTCTGCGCACCGATAGAGTGCTGTGTCCAGCCGAGGGCGTACAGGAACGATGCGGTTTTATCTTTCGCACTGGTTTCGGCGATAAGCTCACACACTTTCAGGAAGTCAGCCTTCGGCGTACCACAGATGTTTTCGACAACGTCCGGTGTATAGCGTGAAACGTGCTCTTTCAGCAGGTTCCATACACAACGCGGGTGTTGCAGGGTGGTGTCGCGTTTCGCAAAGCCGTTTTCATCCAGCTCGTAGTTCCAGCTGGTTTTGTCGTACTTGCGTTTTTCGGCGTCATAACCGCTGAACAGGCCATCTTCGAAGTGATAATCCTCACGCACGATCAGGCTGGCGTTGGTATACGCCTCAGTGTATTCGCGGTTATATTTTTCGTTGGTCATCAGGTACAGCAATACGCCTGACAGGAAAGTGATGTCAGTACCTGAACGAATAGGGGTGTAGAAATCCGCCACTGACGCAGTACGCGTAAAGCGGGGATCGATCACAATCAGTTTCGCACCGTTGTGGATTTTGGCTTCCATCGCCCAGCGGAACCCGACAGGGTGCGCTTCAGCGGCGTTACCGCCCATCACCACAATAAGGTTGGCGTTCTTGATGTCAACCCAGTGGTTGGTCATCGCACCGCGACCAAATGTTGGAGCAAGACTTGCTACCGTTGGTCCGTGTCAGACACGCGCCTGGTTGTCGACTGCGAGCATACCGAGTGCACGCGTAAATTTCTGGGTTAAGTAGCCGGTTTCGTTACTGGAAGCGGAAGCACACAGCATCCCGGTGGAGAGCCAGCGGTTGACCGTGACGCCATTGGCGTTCTGGGCAATAAAGTTGGCATCGCGGTCTTCTTTAATCAGTTTTGCGATGCGGTCAAATGCATCATCCCAGCTGATTTGCTGCCATTTGTCGGAACCTGGGGCGCGGTATTCAGGGAATTTCAGGCGGCTTTCTGAGTGAATAAAGTCCACCAGACCGGCCCCTTTCGGGCATAACGCCCCGCGATTGACCGGATGATCCGGGTCACCTTCGATGTGGAAGATAGACGCTTTGGCGTTTTTCGCGCCGTCGCCGAGGCTATACATCAACAGCCCGCAACCGACAGAGCAGTATGTACAGGTATTACGGGTTTCGCGGATGCGCAGCAGTTTGTACTGCCGCGTCTCCGCCAGCGCTACGCCGGGGGCAAAGCCCAGCGCCGCTGCCGTGGTGCCTGCCATACCGCCAGCGCAGATCTTAAAGAACTGCCTTCTGCTGACCTGCATGGGTCACTCCTTGTTTCGACATTGCTTACATATGTAGTTTTAACTTCACGGTTGTTTTTTCAACCACAAAGAAGAAAATTTGTTCTAATCCCTCAATCCCACGAGGGATATCATCAGAATACCACAATGTCGGTAAGCCTGTTCCAATGGCGTTAATACAAAGTGAACGTATTATCACCCTGCTGATTATAAAATGTGATATTAGTCACGTTATTAACCCTGCATGTTAAAGGGGTGTATCATGGTCTTCGTTGCACCTCTCCCAAATGAGTAGGTAAACTTGATGGGGATGGGCGCTTAAAAGTTGATCCATACTATGCGTAAGGTCTGCACTTTGTGATGCAATAGCAGGCTCACCTCCGTGGTTGTTCAGGAATACCGTTGTGTCTAAACAAAATCGTGCTCCCCACTCGTCGCCACTACCCGCTGGTATTGTGGAACTGCCGGTACACAGACCCCCCCACATTACCCATGCCACGCCTGATTTTCTGGCGGAGGAAGTCCCGGTTGCACTGGTCTACAACGGTATTTCCCACGTTGTAATGATGGCCTCTCCGAAAGATCTCGATCTGTTCGCCATTGGGTTTTCCCTCTCCGAAGGGATAATTGAGCACCCTCAGGAGATCTACGGCATGGACGTGGTTCAGGCCTGCAATGGACTGGAAGTACAAATCGAACTTTCCAGCCGCCGCTTTATGGGGCTGAAAGAGCGCCGTCGGGCGCTGGCCGGGCGTACTGGCTGCGGAGTGTGTGGTGTAGAACAGCTCAACGATATCGGCAAACCTGTTGTGCCTCTGCCGTTTACCCAGACCTTCAACCTTGCGAACCTCAATAAAGCGCTTGAGCACCTTAATGATGTTCAACCCATCGGCCAGTTGAGCGGTTGTACGCACGCGGCGGCGTGGGTGTTGCCGTCGGGGGATATTGTCGGGGGGCATGAGGACGTTGGCCGCCATGTGGCGCTGGATAAGCTGCTTGGTCGCCGTGCGCGTGAAAGTGAAATCTGGCAGCAGGGAGCGGCATTAGTATCCAGCCGTGCCAGCTATGAAATGGTGCAAAAATCCGCGATGTGCGGCGTTGAAATTCTGTTTGCGGTGTCGGCAGCAACGACGCTGGCAGTGGAGGTGGCTGAGCGCTGCAACCTGACGCTGGTGGGGTTCTGTAAACCGGGAAGGGCGACGATTTATACTCATCCTCAACGATTGATTATTGATCAGTAATTTTGAATGAGTTTGGCAAATCCTTCCGCTTTTAGTTGTCGGTGATGAGGTCTAGTATTTATCTCATCAAGGCGACACGCCTTATCCAAACAACTAATTGAAAGGGTTTATATCATGAAAAGCATCAAAACTTTTGTCGCTGTAATCGCTCTGTCTGCTTCTTTTGGTTCTTTCGCTGCTCAGACGGTCACGGCAACTGCCTCTACCATTGATGGTGCAGAAGCAAAAATCGCCGCTCAGGCTCAGGAAGCGGGCGCGTCGTCCTACAAAATTACCCAGGCGTTTTCCGGTAACCGTGTACACATGACCGCTGAACTGAACAAATAAGCCTGTCACACCGTCGAAAGAGCGCCCCCGGGCGCTTTTTTAGTTTATGCCCGCCAGACGCAATAGCGCAGTGACCACCGCCGCCGCAACGATCACCACAATTAACGGCATCTTGCGCCAGGCCAGGAATACCGCAAACGCCACGCCCAGCACCCGCGCCATCCCGGCAAAGTGTTCCCCTTCATAAAACGTTGTCGCCAGCGCGACGGAAAACAGTAATACCGTTGCTGCATCAGAAAGCAGCGCCTGGGAGCGCTCTGACAATGCCAGTCGGCTGCCGATTTTTGCCCCGCCAAGACGCATCAGATACGTCCCCGCAGACAAAATGGCGATACCGAGAATAAAGACCGTTATGTTTTCCATTATTTTTTCCTCGCGGCAAGGCCCAGTAAAGCGAGCAGAACCGGTAAACCCGCCGGGGTAAATGGCACGGCGGCCAGCGACAAGACTGCGCCGCTGCAGGCGCGGATCAGCGTGGTTCGGTTTTTAAACGCGGGAACGACCAGCGCCAGCAAAATGGCCGGGAATACGGCATCCAGCCCGATGGTTTCCGGGGCGGGCAGCAGTTTGCCGACCATTGCGCCCAGTAGCGCACCCAACGGCCAGATGACCGCGATGCCTAAACCGCACAGCCAGTAGGCTGCTTTACGCTGTTCGGGCGTTTTTTGCGACAGGCCAAACACCACGCTTTCGTCGTTCATGATGTGGCATCCCAGAAGGCTCGCACCGCGTTTGCCGACCAGCTCACGCACCGTGACGCCAAACGGCACATGGCGTGCGTTAACCAGTAACCCGGCAGCCGCTGCCGCCAGCGGGTTACCACCGCTAGCCACAATACCGATAAACATAAATTCTGAAGCCCCTGCCAGCACGGTGAGGGAAAGCACAAACGGTACCCAGAGCGGGAAACCGTATGCCATCGCCAGCGAGCCGTAGGACATTCCGACAACGCCAACCGCCAGACAAACAAGGATGATTGCTTTTATGGTGTCGCTTTTAAGGCAGGAGAGGTGGTGCTTCATACAGTTTTAGCCATATCGAACGTATTTCCATTATAATGAACGCATCAGAAGTGTTTTACAAGATGAACGATTCGTTCGATATAAAGAACAAGAGGCCGTTTTATGACGCAGCCAATTTGCGTGATCGCCAGCAGTCTGGTGCGAGAACGTCTGCGAACCGGGCTTTCACTGGCGGAAATTGCCCGCCGTGCCGGGATCGCCAAATCAACGCTCTCCCAGCTGGAGTCCGGCAATGGTAACCCTAGCCTGGAGACGCTCTGGTCGCTTTGTGTGGCGCTGGACATTCCTTTCGCCCGCTTGCTTGAGCCGCAGCAGCCAACCACTCAGGTGATCCGCCGGGGGGAAGGAACGAAGGTGGTCGCCGGGCAGGCCAACTATGAGGCCATTTTGCTGGCAGCGTGCCCACCGGGTGCCCGCCGTGATATCTATCTGTTGCAGACCCAGCCGGGTGCAGACCGTATTTCCCAGCCACATTCTCCAGGTTCAGTTGAGCATATTATCGTCACACAGGGGCGGGCGATAGTGGGCCCGCTTGACGCACCGGAAGAGCTGGGAGAAGGGGATTACATAAGCTATCCCGCCGACCAGTTGCATATCTTTAAGGCGCTGGAGCCGGACACCTGTGCTTTGCTGGTCGCGGAACAAAATTAACGAAATAACGCATTAACTGCATGATAAATTTAATAATTAATCCATTTGTCAAAGCGCGATAACCTTATAGAAATTACGGCATTGATAATCATTTTCAATACCATTTAATTAACTATAATGAACCAACTGCTTACGCGGCATTAACAGTTGTGCCGCCCGACACTAATGGAGAGGATTATGAGTTATACACTGCCATCCCTGCCGTATGCCTACGACGCACTGGAACCGCATTTTGACAAGCAGACGATGGAAATCCATCACACTAAACACCACCAGGCCTATGTAAACAACGCGAATGCCGCGCTGGAAAGCCTGCCAGAGTTCGCTAACCTGTCTGCTGAAGAGCTGATCGCTAAACTGGATCAGTTGCCAGCGGACAAGAAAACCGTTCTGCGTAATAACGCTGGCGGCCACGCTAACCACAGTCTTTTCTGGAAAGGCCTGAAAACCGGTACCACCCTGCAGGGCGACCTGAAAGCGGCTATTGAGCGCGACTTCGGTTCCGTTGATAACTTCAAAGCGGAATTCGAAAAAGCTGCTGCAACCCGTTTCGGCTCTGGCTGGGCGTGGCTGGTACTGAAAGGTGACAAACTGGCGATTGTTTCTACCGCTAACCAGGATTCCCCGTTGATGGGGGAAGCGATCTCTGGCGCATCCGGTTTCCCAATCGTGGGTCTGGACGTGTGGGAACACGCTTACTACCTGAAATTCCAGAACCGCCGCCCGGACTACATCAAAGCCTTCTGGGACGTGGTGAACTGGGACGAAGCCGCAGCGCGTTTTGCCGCGAAAAAATAAGGTTGCATTGCCACCTCTGAGAAGCGAGTCTGATGACTCGCTTTTTTTGTATCTGTATACCCGTCATACTTCAAGTTGTAGGTGCGTTGGCTGCGCTCGCTCACCCCAGTCACTTACTGGAGTCAGCTCCTGGGGATTCACTCTCTTGCCGCCTTCCTACAACTCGAATTATTTAGGGTATATAAAGGAGTCGCGATGCATTACCCGGTGAATGTGTTTACAGGCAAGGTCAGGGATTACGACGGTAGCCGCCCAAGCGCCATCGCCAAAATTCAGGTCGATGGTGAGCTGACGTTAACCGACCTTGGGCTTGCGGGTGACGAGCAGGCCGAAGCGAAAATCCACGGCGGGCCTGAGCGCGCGCTGTGCCACTATCCTCGCGAACATTATCGTCACTGGATAGCCGAATTCCCCGAGCAGGCGGATTTGTTTGTCGCACCCGCGTTCGGTGAGAACCTCTCGACCGAAGGGCTGACCGAAAAGAACGTCTTTATTGGCGATATCTTTCGCTGGGGTGAGGCGCTGATTCAGGTCACGCAGCCGCGCTCACCGTGCTTCAAGCTTAACTTCCATTTCGGCATTAGTGATATGTCAGCTCAGCTGCAAAGCGTGGGCAAAACCGGCTGGCTGTACCGCGTGGTGCTGGCTGGGCAGGTTTCGGCGGATGCACCGCTGGAGCTGGCGTCACGCCTGAGTGATGTCTCTGTGTACGACGCCTGCGCAATTGCCTGGCATATGCCGTTTGATGACGAACAGTATCATCGTCTGTTGTCGGCTGCGGGGCTATCGACCAGCTGGACAAGAACGATGCAGAGGCGACGTATTAGCGGGCAGATCGAGGATAATTCGCGGAGATTGTGGGGGAAACAGTAATTATTGCAAGAACAAGAGTGCCCGCCTGAATCTGGAGGGCATCGCCATTCTGGTGGTGTCCTCGCTAACGATGAACTTGCTACCTGGCCCACAAAAATGGCGTCAGCCTGCCGAAAAAGCTTGAGAATTTTCCCTGCTCAAATATTGTGTCTTCAAATTGGTTTAAACCAGATTGTGAGACATGAAAGAAAAAAACTATGTTGATCTCCTGAGAGACCGCTTCGAAAACTGGCTAGCGGCTAATGATTTTCCGCCGGGTTCCCGACTTCCCTCTGAGCGCGAATTGTGCGAATTGCTGGATGCGAAACGCATGACCTTAAGGCAGGTGTTAATTGAGCTTGAGGTCGCGGCGCGTATTTTTCGCAAGAACCGCAGCGGGTGGTTCATCTCTCCTCGTCGATTCATCTACAACCCAAAATCGCTCTCCAGCTTTAATGCGGAGGCGCGTGCGCAGGGACGAAAACCGTCCTGGGGTTATTTGACTAAAGACGTTGTCGATACCGCACCCCGCCATATTGAGAAAGCATTTTCTTCGTCCAGGGCTCCCTACCTGATAACCGGCTGGTGTGGGCTGGATGATCATAAAGTTTTTTACCATGAGTCCTGGATTGACGCCGATGCCGCCCCGGGTTTTATGGATAAGCTGGAAAATCACGCATTTTCTAAAGTCTGGGAAGAGAGTTTTGGGCTTACCTTGACCATCAAAGAGATGATTTTCAAACCCGTCAATATGCCGGAGCTTGCCTGCAAAGAGTTGGGCGTAGCACCTAATACGTACGGTATTTTGGTAGAGAAGCATCGTGCCACGTCTGAAAAAAAAGTGGTTCAGGTTGATCTGGAGTACTGGAGACTTGAATCCGTCGAACTGGTTATTCGTGATGAGTGAGAAAGATTATGGAAAACATTATCAGAGAAAAACTGGCTGAGCGCGCAAGAAACATCCGCCTTTATTTGCATGCATATGCCTTTCATTTAAATATGCGTTACGAAAGAATTCTTCCTGAAGATTTACTGGATATTGCACATCAGTATCATTTAACGGGTGTGAAAGTACATGTTGAAGATGGTGAATCCTTTTCACTGAAAAATATGCGGCCAGAGCAGTTGGCTTCGTTTAAAAAGAAAGCCGAACTGTACGGGCTCGATATTCATATTGAAACCAGTGCATCAGATAAAAAGACGCTGGATGAAGCTATTTATATCGCGCAGGCCACAGGTGCTACCTCCGTCAGATTTTATCCGCGTTATGAAGGCTATTTAAATTCGGTGCTGGAAAAAATCTCCCGGGATATAGCTTATCTGGCGCAGTTTGATAATAGTGGTATCCAGTTTACGATTGAACAACACGAAGATCTCAAAGGACATGAACTGGTTACACTGGTAAAAAACAGTGGTATGAAAAATCTCTCCATACTCTTTGATTTTGGCAATATGATAAATGCCAATGAACAACCCATGACAGCGCTACGGACAATGTCACCTTACATCACTCAGGTTCATATCAAGGATGCCAGAGTGATAAAAGAGGGTAAGGGATGGGCACATGAAGCCTGCAGTACGGGGCTCGGCGATCTCCCTGTCGAGATGATGCTGCGTGAACTTTTACTGTTGGGTGAAGACCAGCCGCAGGTCACTTCTTTCGGTCTGGAAGAAGAGGTTGATTATTACGCGCCAGCATTTCGTTTTGATGACGAAGGCGATAATCCCTGGATACCGTGGCGTGACGCAAGTTTCACTCCGCTTCCTGATAATGACCTGGTTGATGCTCGTCTGGCACAGGAGAAAGAGAATGCTATTTCTCAGATCGATTTTATTCGTAACCTGTGTGCGAAGTTTATAAATATAAAACAACCTGCTTAATTTATTTAACTGTGTCTTGATGCATCTTATGGCTTCCTTTTTTTCAGGAATAGCCATGTTTTTATATTGCTGAACGGTTTTCTCTCTAAATTGCAGTGAGGGTGTCGAATATGTTCATGAATAAATGGGCTCGTCTGTGCTTTTTGGTTTTGGGTGGTGGAACGATATTTAAGCTTTCCAGCATGAAGGATGTTTTTTATGTGCCAATGCAAAATGACTGGGGGCTGACAAACACACAAATAGGACTCAGTTTTACGGTATATACCATTGTACAAACCACAGGGCTTTTCCTTTCTTTATACATTGCTGATCGCTATTCTAAGAAGATCCTTCTGCCCTTCGGGTTAATTGGTGTGGGACTGTGTGGGCTATATTTATCCACGCTTCCATCGTTCACTGGCTATCTTATTTGCTTTGCGGCGATGGCCTTCTTTGCTGATGTGGTGTACTGGCCTGTGTTATTAAAAGCTGTACGCCTGTTAGGAACAAAAGAAGAACAGGGGCGGTTGTTCGGGCTTCTGGAGGCAGGGCGCGGTGTGGTGGATGTTATTGTCGCATCAGGTGCGCTGTTTGTCTTCGTTCACTTTGGTGAAGGGAAGGCAGGGATGCAGGCAGGCTTGCTCTACTACACGGTTATCACTCTTATGGCCGGGGTGATAACCTACTTCATCGTTGATGATGACCACGTCAAAAGCGGTGAAGGAAGCAGCACAAACATTGAAACCCTGAGAGGCATTAAACATGTTCTGACTTGCCCGAACGTCTGGTTAGCGTCATTTGGCATTTTCTTCGTGTATGCAGCTTACTGCGGTTTAACCTATTTCATTCCGTTCCTGAAAGACATCTACATGCTTCCGGTTGCGCTGGTGGGGGCGTACGGGATCATTAACCAGTATGCCCTCAAAATGGTGGGTGGGCCGGTGGGCGGTTTCCTGGCGGATAAAGTGGCTAAGTCCCCTACGGTCTACCTGAAATGGACGTTCTTGATTTCTGCCATTGCGATGATGTTGTTTATGCAACTCCCTCATCAGTCGATGAACGTTTACATCGGGATGATTGCAACATTAGGGTTTGGTGCCATCATCTTCTCGCAGCGAGCTATTTTCTTTGCCCCGATGGATGAAATTGGAACGCCACGGCAGTATGCCGGTTCGGCAATGGCATTTGGTTGTATTATCGGTTATATGCCAGCGATGTTTGCGTATACCCTCTATGGCTGGATTCTGGATAACTTTAAAGGGATTACCGGCTACAACTATGTGTTCAGCGTGATGATTGGCTTTAGTCTCTTAGGATTTGCGTGTTCAACATTGCTGGTGAAACGCATCAAGAAACAGAAAGTTATGCCAGTCAGTGCGGAGGCATAACATCATGAATCGCGTCCCCCGACACCGTATCGGGGGACGTGTGATCAGGAACGTTTATACAGCGGTAGCCACAGCGTTAATCGCAATCCACCCAGCGGGCTGTCATCGGCTTTCACCCAGCCACGGTGTTGCTGCATGGCGGTTTCCACAATCGCCAGACCCAGCCCGGTACCGCCAGATTCACGGTCACGTGCTTCGTCAGTACGGTAGAACGGCCGGAAAATCTGTTCACGATCTTCCGGGCTCACGCCTGGACCATCGTCATCCACAGTGATGGTGATCCCGTCTTTATCCACCGAAAACGCCACTTCAATCTTCGTATGTGAGTAGCGCAGGGCGTTACGCACAATATTCTCCAGCGCGCTTTCCAGCGTGTTGGGGTTACCGTACAGCGGCCACGGCCCTGGCGGGAAGTTGACGGTGAACGATTTGCCCATCTGCTCCGCTTCGAATGCGGCGTTGTCCAGCACTTCATGCCACAGGTGATTGGCTTTCACCGTTTCACTGACCAGCGCATTTTTTTGCTGATTGCGTGACATCACCAGCAGGTCGTTGATCATGCTGTCCAGACGGTGCGCTTCCGTTTCGATGCGCTCCAGCTCTTTGCTTTCGCCGCTGCGGCGACGCAGCAGCGCGGTACCAAGCTGCAGTCGCGTGAGCGGCGTGCGCAGTTCGTGTGAGATATCCGAGAGCAGGCGTTGCTGCGCGGTCATCATGCGCTCAAGCGCGGTGATCATCTGGTTGAAGCTGGCTCCGGCGGCCAGGAATTCCTGTGGCCCGGCTTCCAGTTCAGGGTGCTGGCGCAGGTTACCCTGTGCCACTTCGTCAGCCGCGTTTTTCAGCTTACGCGCCGGTTTCGCCAGGCTCCACGCCAGCCATAACAGCAGCGGTGAACTGACCAGCATCGTGACAATCAGCAGCAGGAGCGGACGGTCAAACAGCAGGTTGATGAAATCAGACTGGGAATTGCTCGCAGGGCGAATCAGGTAGAGCTGGTAGTTGTCTTCCCCATCCCTGACGGAGAAAGGGCCAACCATTTCGACACGGCCATATTTCTTTTTCTGTGGGTGATCGGCGTTATCTGCCTGGCCAATGAAGTTGCGGATGATCTGCATTTCATTGCGATCGGCCCCAATGACGCGACCTTCGCTGGTGACCAGCAACAGGCGCTGTCCTGGCGGTGCCCACTTGTCGATAGCGCGAAACAGCCTGCGCCACCACATTAAATCGTTCGGCGGATCGTTTGCCAGCTCGGCTTCGACGTGCTGCTCGATCATCACGCCCTGACGTTGCTCGCTGTCGAGAAGCTCCGTCATCTGGCGTGAGTCGAGTTTTGGCAACATCAAAACGAGCATTAAAACCAGTGCCAGCGTCAGCCAGAAGATGGCGAAAATGCGGGCGGTTAAACTTCCTATCATGAAGCGGAAACCATCAGATAACCACGACCACGCAGGGTTTTAAACCACGGGTGACCGTCTTTACGCTCCGGCAGCTTACGGCGCAGGTTCGAGATATGCATATCAATGGCACGGTCAAACGGCGTGAGGCGTTTACCCAGCACTTCCTGGCTTAAGTGTTCACGCGATACCACCTGGCCGAGATGCTGCGCCAGCAGATAAAGCAGGGTGAACTCCGTGCCGGTCAGTTCCAGCGTCTCGCCGTCGAAGCTTGCTTCCTGGCGACCCGGGTTCAGGCTCAGGGAGTCCACTTCCAGCGTTGGTGAGCTGTTGTCGGTATTCTGCTGCTGTTCGCTCCAGTGGGAACGACGCAGGATAGCGCGAATACGGGCAACCAGTTCACGGTCGTTGAATGGTTTAGGTAAATAGTCATCCGCACCCAGCTCAAGGCCGAGTACGCGGTCAAGTTCACTGCCGCGCGCGGTCAGCATAATGACAGGGGTCTGGTGTGTCTGGCGAAGCTCTTTCAGCGTATCAATGCCGTTTTTCTTCGGCATCATGACGTCGAGCAAAAGTAAATCGATGCTGTCATCAAGGAGACTCAGCGCCTGCTCGCCATCATGGGCGACCAGAACGTTGAAACCTTCCATGTCGAGCAACTCCTTTAAAAGGGATGTGAGCTCTCGGTCATCATCAACTAACAGGATTTTATTCATTGTTTAATACCTCCGAGGCAGAAATTACGACATCAAGGCTGTCTAATCCATGACTTTACGTTGTTTTACACCCCCTGACGCATGTTTGCAGCCTGAATCGTAGACTGTCTCTCGTTGAATCGCGACACGAAAGATTTTGGGAGCAAGTGATGCGCAAAGTTACCGCTGCCGTCATGGCCTCAACGCTGGCGTTCAGTGCGTTTAGCCAGGCTGCTGTAGCTATCACCAGCGACAACGGGCTTCCCGAAGAGGGGACAGCGCAGCACAGTAGCCAAAGCCATATGTTTGACGGCATAAGTTTAACCGAACATCAGCGTCAACAGATGCGAGATCTGATGCAGAGGGCAAGACAAGACCAGCCCCCTGTTAATGTTAGCGAAATGGAGACAATGCATCGCCTTGTCACCGCCGATAATTTTGACGAAAGCGCTGTGCGCGCTCAGGCAGAAAAAATGGCACAGATACAGGTTGCCCGCCAGGTTGAAATGGCCAGGGTTCGCAACCAGATGTTCCATCTGCTATCGCCCGAGCAGCAAGCGGTTTTGAACGAGAAACATCAGCAACGAATGGATCAGTTGCGTAAGGTTGCACGGATGCAGCGAAGCTCAGAAACGACGTTTTTCAGTAGCAATAGCAGTACCCGTAGTAACCAGTAAACCCTGTTTTCCTTGCCATAGACACCATCCCTGTCTTCCCCCACATGATGTGGGGGTTTTTTTTGCCCTTCAAACTTGTTAACCGTTTATTCATCCGTTGACTCCTCAAGCTTCCGTTATACTAGCGGCATGACATGACAGGAGTTTTTATGAATCAATCCTATGGACGGCTGGTAAGCCGGGCAGCAATTGCGGCGACCGTCATGGCTTCCTGCCTGCTGCTGATTAAAATCTTTGCCTGGTGGTATACCGGTTCGGTCAGTATTCTGGCAGCACTGGTGGACTCTCTGATGGATATCGCCGCCTCGCTGACGAACCTGCTGGTGGTGCGCTACTCGCTACAACCGGCAGATGAAGAGCACACGTTCGGGCATGGGAAGGCTGAATCGCTGGCCGCCCTGGCGCAGAGTATGTTTATCTCCGGTTCGGCGCTATTCCTGTTTTTGACCGGTATTCAGCACCTGGTTTCACCGTCGCCGATGAACGATCCTGGCGTGGGCGTGGTGGTGACAGTTGTTGCACTTATATGCACACTGGTTCTTGTTACGTTCCAGCGTTGGGTGGTACGTAAAACGCAAAGCCAGGCTGTAAGGGCGGATATGCTTCATTATCAGTCTGATGTTATGATGAATGGCGCTATTCTTATTGCGCTCGGTCTTGCCTGGTATGGATGGCATCGCGCCGATGCATTATTCGCATTAGGGATTGGGATCTATATTTTATATAGTGCCTTACGGATGGGTTATGAGGCGGTACAGTCGCTTCTCGACCGTGCGCTTCCCGATGCTGAGCGACAAGAAATCATTGAAATCGTGACGAGCTGGCCTGGCGTCAGTGGAGCGCACGATCTCCGTACGCGGCAGTCAGGGCCGACCCGCTTTATTCAGATTCATATTGAAATGGAAGACAACCTGCCGCTGGTTCAGGCTCACGTCATAGCTGAACAGGTAGAGCAGGCGATTTTGCAGCGTTTTCCTGGTTCAGACGTCATCATTCACCAGGATCCCTGCTCGGTTGTACCCGGGTACGTTGGGCTTTCGTAATTCGTTGTAAAAAAGTGAGCCAGGCCAGCATTTTGTGTATAAATTACCGCCATTTGGTCTGACCTGAATCAATTCAGCTGGAAGTGATTGATATACTATTTGCAGTATTCGTTGGTCGAACAGTTTCTTCCGGCAAAAGATTTCAATTTTGCATTCCTAAGTTCAGAGGTAGTCATGATTAAGAAAATCGGTGTGTTGACAAGCGGCGGTGATGCGCCGGGCATGAACGCGGCAATTCGTGGGGTTGTCCGTTCAGCGCTGACGGAAGGTCTGGAAGTTTTTGGTATCTATGACGGTTATCTGGGTCTGTATGAAGATCGCATGGTGCAGCTCGACCGTTACAGCGTGTCGGACATGATTAACCGTGGCGGTACCTTCCTCGGCTCTGCACGCTTCCCGGAATTCCGCGATGAACACGTCCGTGAAGTGGCTATCGAGAACATGAAAAAACGTGGCCTGGACGCCCTGGTGGTTATCGGTGGTGACGGCTCCTATATGGGTGCAAAACGTCTGACTGAGATGGGCTTCCCGTGCATCGGTCTGCCAGGCACGATCGACAACGACATCAAAGGTACTGACTACACCATCGGTTATTTCACCGCGCTGGGTACCGTCGTTGAAGCGATTGACCGCCTGCGTGACACCTCTTCTTCCCACCAGCGTATCTCCATCGTGGAAGTGATGGGCCGCTACTGTGGTGACCTGACGCTGGCTGCGGCTATCGCTGGTGGCTGTGAGTTTGTGGTGGTACCGGAAGTGGAATTCAGCCGCGAAGACCTGGTTAACGAAATCAAAGCTGGTATCGCGAAAGGTAAGAAACACGCTATCGTGGCAATCACTGAGCATATCTGTGATGTTGACGAGCTGGCGAAGTACATCGAAACAGAAACCAAACGCGAAACCCGTGCCACCGTACTGGGTCACATCCAGCGTGGCGGTTCTCCAGGCCCATATGACCGTATTCTGGCGTCCCGCATGGGTGCGTACGCTATCGAACTGCTGCTGCAGGGTTACGGCGGCCGTTGCGTGGGTATTCAGAACGAAAAACTGGTTCACCATGACATCATTGACGCTATTGAAAACATGAAGCGTCCGTTCAAAGGTGACTGGTTAGACTGCGCGAAAAAACTGTACTGATCCTTCTGGCCCTCTTCTCTCTGAAGAGGGCCATTATTCCTCTATGTTATAGCCAATCTTTTTTTATTCTTTAATCATTGGTTAGCTTTCTGGCACGCTGCATTCATCCAAATACTGCACAAGAGAGCTGGGCGATGAATAAATGGGGCGTGGGTTTAACATTATTGCTGGCATCGACCAGCCTTCTGGCTAAGGATATCCAGTTACTGAACGTGTCGTACGACCCGACGCGTGAACTTTATGAGCAGTACAACAAAGCCTTCGCGGCACACTGGAAGCAAGAAACCGGTGATAACGTCGTGATTCGCCAGTCACACGGCGGTTCTGGTAAGCAGGCGACT
Organism: Enterobacter cloacae complex sp. 2024EL-00214; assembly: GCF_043945575.1. Classification (NCBI taxonomy): domain Bacteria; kingdom Pseudomonadati; phylum Pseudomonadota; class Gammaproteobacteria; order Enterobacterales; family Enterobacteriaceae; genus Enterobacter; species Enterobacter cloacae complex sp. 2024EL-00214. The sequence continues at coordinate 41,127 of NZ_JBIMRC010000025.1, forward strand.
TCGGTTATCAACGGTATTGAAGCCGACGTGGTCACGCTGGCGCTGGCCTACGACGTGGACGCGATTGCCGGGCGTGGCCGTATTGATAAAAACTGGATCAAACGTCTGCCGGACAACTCCGCACCCTATACCTCGACCATCGTTTTCCTGGTGCGTAAAGGCAACCCGAAACAAATTCATGACTGGAACGACCTGATTAAGCCGGGCGTGTCTGTCATCACCCCGAACCCGAAAAGCTCTGGCGGTGCACGCTGGAACTACCTGGCGGCCTGGGGTTACGCCCTGCACCACAATAATGGTGACCAGGCGAAGGCTCAGGAGTTCGTGAAAGCGCTGTATAAAAACGTCGAAGTACTGGATTCCGGCGCGCGCGGCGCAACCAATACCTTCGTTGAACGCGGTATTGGTGATGTGCTGATTGCCTGGGAAAACGAAGCCCTGCTGGCGACTCATGCGCTGGGCAAAGACAAATTCGAAATCGTCACCCCGAGTGAATCGATTCTCGCCGAGCCGACCGTCTCCGTGGTCGACAAAGTGGTTGAGAAGAAAGACACCAAAGCGGTGGCTGAAGCGTACCTGAAGTATCTCTACTCGCCAGAAGGCCAGGACATTGCGGCGAAGAACTTCTATCGCCCACGCGATCCGGCGGTTGCGAAGAAATACGAAAACGCATTCCCGAAACTGAAACTCTTCACAATTGATGAGACGTTTGGTGGCTGGACAAAAGCGCAGAAAGAACACTTCTCCAACGGCGGAACGTTCGACCAGATCAGCCAGCGCTAGGTGTTTTGCAAAGAACGACACGGTGACCCGGTGTGAGAAATCCGCCGGGTTTTTTATTTGGTCATCATTTTGCGTTACTCTTCCACTTCAAATGGATACGGGGAACGCGTTGTGAAAAAAATAATTGTACTGGTTCTGGTTGCCATCGCACTTGCCGTGGGTGGCTGGTTCTGGATGACATCGGGTAACCCGAACGCGTTGCGGCATATCGTTCTTGACCAGTGTTTGCCTAATCAGCTGCAGCATCGTAACCCGGCACCGTGCGCGCAGGTGAAACCTGACGCGGGCTATGTCGTGTTCAAAGACCGTAACGGGCCGCTGCAATATCTGCTGATGCCGACGTACCGCATCAACGGCACAGAAAGCCCACTCCTGACCGAGCCCCACACACCGAACTTCTTCTGGCTGGCGTGGCAGTCACGTAGTTTTATGCGCCTTAAACGTGGTTCTGACGTGCCCGACAGTGCCATTTCACTGACCATCAATTCCCCAACCGGGCGCACGCAGAACCATTTCCATATTCACATCTCCTGCCTGCGGCCAGACGTGCGCGCGAAGCTCGATGCCAGCCAGGGGCAAATCAGCACCCAGTGGCTGCCGCTTCCCGGTGGACTGGAAGGGCATGAGTATCTTGCCCGTCGGGTGACGGAAAATGAGCTGGTGCAACGCAGCCCGTTTATGATGCTGGCGGAAGAACTGCCGGAAGCACGCGATCACATGGGACGCTTTGCGCTGGCGATGGCGCAGCAGTCGGACGGCTCATTTGTGTTGCTGGCGACCGAGCGTAACGTGCTGATGCTTAACCGGGCCTCGGCAGAGGAATTGCAGGATCATCAATGCAATATTCTGAAGTGACCCCACTATAAATAGCGTTTACTCGTCCTGCCTGTCACCGTAGACTTGCTGAAAAAAACGACAGGAGACAGGCATGTCGCTCTGGTTAAGTTACCCTCTGCTACTACCCTCATTGATTGTTGGCGTCACCATCGTGCTGTGGGCGACGTCTCTGTTACCGGAATTTATCACCGCACTGCTGTTTTTTGCTGCGGCAATGACCGCCAAAATCGCCCCACCGGAGGTGATCTTTGGCGGTTTTGCCTCGTCCGCATTCTGGCTGGTGTTTAGCGGTTTTGTGCTTGGCGTGGCGATCCGCAAAACCGGTCTGGCGGACAGAGCCGCGCGGGCGCTGTCGGCAAAGCTCACCGATTCCTGGGTGCAGATGGTGGCAAGCGTGGTGTTGCTGAGTTATGCACTGGCGTTTGTGATGCCGTCGAACATGGGGCGTATTGCGCTGCTGATGCCAATCGTTGCGGCGATGGCAAAACGGGCCAGCATCGCTGACGGCTCGCGCGCCTGGTTTGGTCTGGCACTGGCCGTCGGGTTCGGTACTTTCCAGCTTTCGGCAACTATCCTGCCCGCTAACGTACCCAACCTGGTGATGAGTGGTGCGGCGGAAGGTTCGTACGGTATTCATCTCAACTATGTGTCCTATCTGCTACTCCACACCCCCGTACTCGGTATTCTCAAAGGGGGGATTTTGATTGGCCTGATCTGCTGGCTTTTCCCCGGCAGCCCAAAACCCCCGCACGACCTGGCTCCGTCTGAACCGATGGGGCGTGACGAAAAACGTCTCGCCTGGCTGCTGGCGGTGGTACTGGTGATGTGGGTGACGGAGAGCTGGCACGGTATCGGGCCTGCGTGGACCGGGTTGGTGGCATCGGTCATTGTGTTGCTGCCACGCATTGGTTTTATCACGGGCGAAGAGTTCGCGGCGGGTGTGAATATGCGCACCTGCATTTACGTAGCGGGGATTCTTGGGCTGGCGATTGTGGTGACGCAAACCGGCATCGGTTCGGCGGTAGGTGAGGAATTGCTGCATATTATGCCGCTGGATGCCGACAGGCCGTTCACCAGCTTCCTGGCACTGACCGGGATCACCACGGCTCTCAACTTTATTATGACCGCCAACGGCGTTCCGGCGCTGTATACCACACTGGCACAGAGTTTCTCTGACGCCACCGGATTCCCGCTGCTCTCGGTGATCATGATTCAGGTGTTGGGTTATTCCACGCCGCTGTTGCCATATCAGGCATCGCCAATTGTGGTGGCTATGGGGTTAGGAAAGGTGCCTGCCAGGGCGGGGATGTCGCTCTGTCTGGCGCTGGCGATCGCAACGTATCTGGTACTGTTGCCGCTGGATTATCTGTGGTTTAGCGTGCTGGGACGTTTATAAAAAAAGCCCGGTGGCGCTAACGCTTACCGGGCCTGCGATCCTGTAGGGCGGGTTAGCGAAGCGCCACCCGCCGCAAAGGCGATTAAGCCTGTTTAGCCGCTTCTGCCGCTTTAACGATCACCGCGAAAGCGTCAGCTTTCAGGGATGCGCCGCCAACCAGTGCGCCGTCGATGTCTGGCTGGGTGAACAGCTCAGCAGCGTTAGCTGCGTTTACAGAACCGCCGTACTGGATGATAACCTGCTCAGCCACTTTTGCGTCTGCTTTAGCGATGTGGTCACGGATGAATTTGTGAACCGCCTGAGCCTGCGCTGGGGTTGCTGATTTGCCGGTACCGATAGCCCAGACTGGTTCGTAAGCGATAACTGCGCCTTCGAACGCTGCCGCGCCCTGAGTTTTCAGCACGGCGTCGATCTGACGTGCACAAACTTCTTCCGTTTTACCGGCTTCGTTTTCTGCTTCGGTTTCACCGATGCACAGAACCGGGATCAAACCCTGCTCTTTCAGCACAGCGAATTTCTTCGCGATGAATTCGTCGGATTCTTTGTGATAGGTGCGACGCTCAGAGTGGCCGATGATGATGTATTTCGCACCGATATCTTTCAGCATTTCAGCGGAGGTTTCACCGGTGAACGCACCAGACAGGTTAACGTCAACGTTCTGAGCACCCAGAACGATGTGGCTGCCGTCAGCGGCGTGTTTAGCCAGATCCAGGTACATATCCGGCGGAGCGATGGCAACCGCACAGCCCGTCACGCCAGCCAGCTCTTTACGCAGGTTCGCAACCAGTTCGTTTACCATGTGGCGGCTGCCGTTCAGTTTCCAGTTACCCATCACTAAAGGATGTCGCATTTCAATTCTCCACGCTAAATAAGCGAATTAAGGAATATGGCCACCCTGACGGGCAGCATGGTCTGTGAATCAGTATAGAGATTTTCCCCTGAAAGGCTTTGCTTTTTGTCATTAATTCGCCCCTCCGAGTGAGTCTGATAGTGCCAGCTTAATCGGTTCAACTGCGAAGGTCAGTCCCTTTTCGCCGTTATCTGCCACAACATAGCGAATAGCACCTTCGGTATCGGTGTAGTAGCGCTTGTTTTTACCGGCGGTCAGGAGTTTTTGCAGCTTTTGCTGACTTTGTGCTTTCGTTAGCGCGGGCGTAAAGACCTGCAAAACCGCGCTCATGTACTCGAGTGCTTTCGCCTTCGCGGCTTTTTGCTCCGGCCCCTGAATCGGTAACCAGGTTATCTGCATGCTTTTGATTTTTAGCGTCCCGCGCTCCAGCGCAGTAGACGCGTATAAATTCTCGTTAATCTTGCTGGCAGCACGAGTCAGAGTGGGGGTATCGCGGGCGCTATCAATAGAGCGAAATTCATCCAGTGGCAGCTTTGGGTTGGCCTGATTAAAGGCTTCGCGAAACTGGCTGATGGATTGATCAAATGACGGTGCTCCTGCCAACAGGTAGGGCGCAGTCGTTGGGGCAGATGTTTCGGCAGCATGCAGGGAAAAGCCAGCGCTCAGCATGGCGAAACACAGCAAAAGAGAATGTACCGAACTTTTCATCAATATTGCCCCTGGCCGTAATGGCTCATGATTAAATCGATATCTGGTCGGCTTGTCAAAAGGTCACAACTCCAGGGTAAAATGCGCACCATACGATAATAAGGAACCTTACATGACCATACAGCAGTGGTTGTTTTCATTCAAAGGGCGTATTGGACGCCGTGATTTCTGGATCTGGATGGTGACGTGGATTGTCGCCATGTTGCTCCTTTTTTTCATTGCCTATAACGCGTGGCTGAGTACGCAGACGGCGGCATTTGCGTTGGTGTGCCTGTTGTGGCCAACAGCCGCTGTGGTGGTGAAACGCCTGCACGATCGCGGTCGTTCCGGTGCGTGGGCATTTCTGATTATTGTGGCGTGGATGCTGGTGGCGGGGAACTGGTCGATGCTTCCGTCCATCCTCCCCTGGGTGGTGGGCAGGCTACTGCCGACCATTATCTTTGTGATGATGGTTGTCGATCTGGGCGCGTTTATCGGCACCCAGAGCGAGAACAAATACGGTAAAGATACCCTTGAGGTGAAGTACCGCTGATCACCAGTAGTGTTCGGCGGTCATATGGCCCGGTCGACGGCGAAGATGTTTTGTCATCTGCCGGGTCTCTTTCAGGAGCTGCTGCGTGTCCCGAACCATCTGCGGGTTACCGCACAGCATGACGTGGCTGGTTTCGGTATTCATCGGCAAGCCCACCGCCGCTTCCAGTGCACCACTCTCAATCAACGCTGGTACACGACCCGTCAGCGAACCTGCTGCGGTTTCCCGGCTGACGACGGTCTGAATTTTCAATTTCCCGCCATACTGTTGTTCCAGCGCCTGCATCTGTGGCAGATAGCTTAGGTCGGCAGCATAGCGCGCGGCGTGAACCAGCACGATGTTTTTGAAGCGCTCAAGGTCTTTGCCATACTGCAGGATAGAAAGGTAAGGGCCGATAGCGGTGCCGGTTGCCAGCATCCAGAGGGTATCGCAGTCCGGGATTTCATCCAGCACAAAGAAACCTGCCGCTTCACTCACAATCTGCACATCATCGCCGGGTTTAAGTGCCGCCAGGCGCGGGCTGAGCTTACCGTCCGGGACGGTGACAAGATAAAACTCGAGATCTGGATTGTCGGGTGCGTTGACGTAAGAGTAGGCGCGTTGCACGCGCTCGCCGTCGACATCCAGCCCCAGCTTTGCGAATTGTCCGGCGGTAAACGGGTGGACGGGAGCATGCACGGTGAGACTAAATAGCGCATCGGTCCAGAATTGTATCTTTGTGATTTTACCTGTTACCCAGTCCGCCATGATCTTCTCCTGTGCTGTATCTCTGTTCTATCTTCCGTACTTGTGGTGAAGATTTCCAGCCCATATGGGCCGGAAAGCTCTATCGATCAAACGGTTTTACAGAATGTGGGTCTGTACGTCCGGGTCTTTGCGATCGAGATAGTGGATAGACTGTATACGGCGAATGGTGCGCGACTTACCGCGGATCAGCAGCGTTTCGGTGGTCGCCATGTTGCCCTTGCGGGTGATACCGTCCAGCAGATCGCCTTTGGTGATACCGGTGGCGGAGAAAATAACGTTATCGCTGCGCGCCATTTCGTCCAGAGCGAGGACTTTATTGGCTTCGATGCCCATTGCTTCACAGCGTGCCAGCTCGTCTTCGCCGATACGGCGGTTCTCTGCGCTGTCGCCTTTGACTTCATGACGCGGCAGCAGTCGCGCCTGCATATCGCCGTCCAGCGCGCGGATCACCGCAGCAGAAACCACACCTTCCGGTGCACCGCCGATACCGTAAAGCACGTCCACTTCGCTGTCTGGCATACAGGTCAGAATAGAGGCGGCCACGTCACCGTCCGGGATGGCAAATACGCGCACGCCAAGCTTTTGCATCTGCGCAATGGTCGCGTCATGGCGCGGTTTCGCCAGAATCGTTACGGTCAACTCGCTAAGTGGTTTACCCAGCGCTTTGGCTATATTGCGCAGGTTCTCTTCCAGCGGCAGGCTGAGGTCGATAGCGCCTTTCGCGCCAGGGCCGACAATCAGCTTTTCCATGTACATATCGGGTGCGTTGAGGAAACAGCCTTTGTCACCCACCGCCAGTACCGCCAGCGCGTTGGCCTGGCCCATTGCCGTCATGCGGGTCCCTTCGATCGGGTCGACGGCGATATCCACGGCATCACCTTTGCCCGTACCAACTTTTTCACCGATGTAGAGCATGGGCGCTTCGTCGATCTCGCCCTCGCCAATCACGATGGTGCCGTCGATGTTGACCTGGTTAAGCACAATGCGCATGGCATGGACAGCCGCGCCGTCAGCGGTGTTTTTGTCGCCACGACCCAGCCATTTATAGCCCGCCAGCGCGGCCGCTTCGGTCACGCGGGAAAATTCGATAGCAAGTTCACGTTTCATGAGGTACTCGTGCAGTCAAAAGGAATTGCACGAAGTTTATCACAGAGTGGCGTTGGGTGCGGTTTGGGTAACCCTCTCCCCTGTGGGGAGAAGGTTAGGTGGGGGTAAATTACTCTTCGTGATCTTCCCACGCCAGGGCGCGTTTCACCGCTTTCTTCCAGCCGTTATAACGGACGTTACGCTCGGTGGTTTCGATGCCAGGGCGGAATTCGCGTTCGATTACCGCTTTTTCCTGCAGCTCGTCCAGGTTCTGCCAGAAGCCCACGGCCAGACCAGCAAGGTAAGCCGCACCCAGCGCGGTAACTTCGCGTACTTCCGGGCGCTCTACGCGGGTACCCAGAATGTCGGCCTGGAACTGCATCAGGAAGTTGTTGGCTACCGCACCGCCATCCACGCGCAGAGCGTGCAGACGGATACCGGAGTCAGCCTGCATGGCTTCCAGAACATCACGTGTCTGGTAGGCAATGGATTCCAGCGTGGCGCGAATGATGTGGTTAGAGTTCACACCACGCGTCAGGCCGAAAATCGCGCCGCGAGCATACGGATCCCAGTAAGGTGCGCCCAGACCCGTGAACGCAGGTACCACGTATACACCGTTGGTATCTTTCACTTTGGTGGCGAAGTATTCAGAGTCGAATGCATCGCTGATAAGCTTCATCTCGTCACGCAGCCACTGAATGGATGCACCCGCCATGAACACCGCACCTTCCAGAGCGTAGTTCACTTCACCGCGTGGGCCGCAGGCGATGGTGGTCAGCAGACCGTTCTCTGATTTCACCGCTTTCTCGCCGGTGTTCATCAGCATGAAGCAGCCTGTGCCGTAGGTGTTTTTCGCCATCCCTTCCTTGACGCACAGCTGGCCGAACAGCGCCGCCTGCTGGTCACCGGCGATACCGGCGATAGGAATACGGGTACCGCCTTTACCACCGATGTTGGTCTGACCGTACACTTCAGAAGACTTACGCACTTCTGGCAGCATGGCGCGTGGAATGTCCAGCGCGTCCAGCATCTTGTCATCCCACTCAAGGGTATTGATGTTGAAAAGCATGGTACGCGAGGCGTTGGTGTAGTCGGTCACGTGGACGCGTCCCTGGGTCATCTTCCAGATAAGCCAGGTATCGACGGTACCGAACAGCAGCTCGCCGCGTTTTGCTCGTTCGCGTGAACCTTCCACGTGGTCGAGGATCCACTTCACTTTGGTGCCGGAGAAATACGGGTCAACCACCAGACCGGTTGCGCTACGCACGTACTCTTCCATGCCGTCGCGTTTTAGCTGCTCACAAATTTCCGCAGTACGACGGCACTGCCAGACGATAGCATTGTAAATAGGCTTACCAGTTTCACGTTCCCAGACCACGGTTGTTTCACGCTGGTTGGTAATACCAATGGCGGCAATCTCGTCGGAACTGATATCGGCTTTTGCCAGCACTTCGACCAGCGTAGAGCTTTGTGACGCCCAGATCTCCATTGGGTCGTGTTCTACCCAGCCTGGGCGAGGATAAATTTGCTCAAATTCGCGCTGTGACACGCTGACGATATTCGCGTCATGATCCATTACGACAGCGCGGGAGCTGGTAGTGCCCTGGTCGAGCGCAACGATATATTTTTTTTCGGTCATGGTATGTGTCCCGTAGTCAGATTACAGCGAAGCTTTTTGTTGTGCGGCAGAAGTTGTTTCCTTCTCCTCTTCCACACAGGTGTCGCACGGTAAGTGGCGACCAATTAATTTGCGGTAGCTAAACGCACCCAGCGCAGCCCCGACAACCGGCGCAAACAGCGGTACCAGGAAGTAAGGAATGTCTTTGCCACCGGTGAAGGCTACGTCGCCCCAGCCTGCGATAAAGGCGAAGGCTTTTGGCCCGATATCACGCGCCGGGTTCATGGCGAAACCGGTCAGTGGGCCCATTGATGCGCCAATCACGGCAATCAGCAGGCCAATCAGCAGCGGAGCCAGCGGGCCACGCGGAATGCCGTTACCATCGTCAGTCAGCGCCAGGATAACGCCCATCAGGATAGCGGTAATCACTGTTTCAACTGCGAACGCCTGCACAAAATTGATATGCGGGTTTGGATACGTTGAGAAGATACCTGCGAGATCAATACTTTCGACACTGCCGCGCACCATATGATGTGCTTGCTCGAAGTCGATGAAAAGATTGTAATAAAGCCCGTAAACTAACGCCGCTGCACAAAACGCGCCGGCAAATTGAGAAATGATGAACGGAACAACTTTGCGTCCGTCAAAGCACGCGAACAGCCACAGTGCGATGGTTACCGCCGGGTTAAGATGTGCACCAGAAACGCCTGCGGTCAGGTAAATGGCCATTGCCACACCCAGACCCCAGATGATACTGATTTCCCACTGACCAAAACTGGCACCCGCCACTTTCAGTGCAGCGACACAGCCCACTCCGAAGAATATCAACAACCCGGTACCAAGGAACTCGGCGATGCACTGGCCTTTTAAGGTTGATGTCTGACTCATAATCGGAATCCTGAAGAAATTGATGTTTATTGTTAGCATGGCCGCCCGTGACAGCCACGATGTCCTGTAGACATAGTGTTAATTTATCGTTAACGAGCAAAAACGAGAAATATCGAAATTAAAATGTGTGGTCTGCGTCAATAAAATGAGCGTTTTCGCGCCATAAAGCGCGTTTTTGCATCAGTACGGAATGTGAGCTGAATCATTTCATTAACGAAAGGCTTAACAATTTAGGGGTATATGACGCGAACGCACCAGGACGAGGCCGAAAAGTGTTGCAAACCGCGATCTGCGCGGTGTGTTGCTGGACACAGAGCGCCGTGCTCCATACAATCGTTGGTATATGTCGTGCGCGTTTACGTTAAAGCGTCGCCTTGCAATTCAGGAGAGGTAGCATCATGTCTTTAGAAGTGTTTGAGAAACTGGAATCGAAAGTACAGCAGGCGATTGACACCATCACGCTGCTGCAAATGGAAATTGAAGAGCTGAAAGAGAAGAACAACAGTCTGGCGCAGGAAGTTCAGACCGCTCAGCACGGTCGCGAAGAACTGGAGCGCGAAAACAACCAGCTGCGTGAACAGCAGAACGGCTGGCAGGATCGCCTGCAGGCGCTGCTTGGGCGTATGGAAGAAGTCTGATTTCTCTCGGGAAATACAGATGAAAATAAGCCGGGTAAAGCGTCGACGCCACCCGGCTTTTTTATGGTTCACGCAAAGTCGCGGTGAAACAACGGTATCACTCAATATCCAGCGGATCTTCGGAAAGAATAATGCCGGTGTTATCGGCATAGAGGTGGTCGCCGGAGAAGAAGGTTACGCCGCCGAAATTCACGCGCACGTCGCTTTCGCCGATGCCTTCACCTGCCGCACCTACCGGTATGGCTGCGATGGCCTGAATGCCGAGATCCAGCTCTTCCAGGTCATCGACCTGGCGTACTGCACCGTAAACCACAATGCCTTCCCACTCGTTTTGCATGGCAAGACGGGCAAGATCGGCGTCGATGAGGGCCCGGCGCACGGAACCGCCGCCATCGACCAGCAGGATACGGCCACGGCCATTCTGTTCGAGCAGATCGTACAGCAACCCGTTATCCTCGAAACATTTCACCGTGATGATTTGCCCGCCAAACGACGACCGCCCACCAAAGTTGGAGAACAGCGGTTCAACGACGTTGACATCTTCCTGGTAGATGTCACAAAGCTCGGAGGTATCGTATTTCATAGGGTTACCGCTCTGTTGCTGCGAATGTGTTCAGTATATCGTGCGAAACGCGTTGTTGGCAAAATCATCAATTGTTAATTGATATTTGTCAGTTAACTCAGTATCTGGCTTAAAACAATCCCTAGCACGAACAACAGGTTAGTCAGCAATGCACCTTTTACCGTGCGTTCCAGCATGGGGGGCATTGCCGTCGGGCTAAGTTCCCGCATCACAAAGCGAGCCTGTTTCACCAGCATTGGCGCAGCGAGCACGAACAGCCAGCCCCACAGGCTGTGCAGGGAGATCAGGTTAAACAGGGCCAGGCAGACCAGCGCGCCAATCAACAGACACGCATGATAACGGCGGGCGTTAACCGGCCCCAGACGGACTGCCAGCGTGTTTTTGCCGTTCTCGCGGTCGCTGTCGATATCGCGCAGGTTGTTGATGTTGAGTACCGCAGTAGCCAGCAGACCGCAGGCGGTCGCCGGCAGGAACAGGGCAGGGATGAGCATATGTGCCTGTAAGTACCCGCTGCCCATCACGCTCAGCCAGCCGAAGAATACCAGCACAGAGATATCACCCAGGCCGATATAACCGTAAGGGCGCGTACCGACGGTGTAGGTAATGGCCGCGATAATCGCGAGCACACCCAGCACCATAAAGCCAATGAAATCAGCCGTTGTTTTACAGGCAACAGACACCAGCGCCAGACCGGACAGGCAAATCAGCACGACGGTGATAATCAGCGCACGTTTCATCTGCGGCTGGGTAATCACCCCTTTCTGCATTCCGCGCAGCGGCCCGATACGGTCGGGTTTATCGCTGCCTTTCTCTGCATCACCATAGTCGTTGGCGAGATTAGAGAGAATTTGCAGCAAACCAGCAGTAACAAGTGCAAGCAAGGCAACCAGCGGATCGAAATGGCCCTGCCACCAGGCAAGGGCAGTGCCGACAATGATTGCGGCAAAGGCCAGAGGAAGGGTTTTAGGGCGCAGACTTTCGAGCCACGCCTGAGTACGGCTGATATCAGTCATAGTTATTTAGCCAATAAAAATGGGGCTTTTCAGCCCCATTAACAGTGATGAGAATGCAGTAACCGCGATTATAGGATAAAACGGCTCAGATCTTCATCTGCCACTAACGCATCCAGGTGTTTACCCACATACTCTGCGTCAATGGTAATGCTTTGACCGTTAAGGTCGCTCGCATCATAAGAGATATCTTCCATCAGGCGTTCCAGCACCGTGTGCAGACGACGCGCACCAATGTTCTCGGTGGTTTCGTTGACCTGCCATGCGGCCTGGGCGATACGTTTGATACCGTCCTCGGTAAAGTCGATATTCACGCCTTCGGTGGCCATCAGTGCTTTGTACTGTACGGTCACCGACGCGTTTGGCTCGGTCAGGATACGTTCGAAATCTTCGGTGGTCAGCGCCTGCAGTTCAACGCGGATCGGCAGACGACCCTGCAGTTCCGGGATCAGGTCAGACGGGCTGGCAATCTGGAACGCACCGGAAGCGATAAACAGGATGTGGTCCGTTTTTACCATACCGTGCTTGGTGGAGACGGTGCAGCCTTCAACCAGCGGCAGCAGGTCGCGCTGTACGCCTTCGCGGGAGACGTCCGGGCCGGACGCGTTGCCGCGCTTACAGATCTTGTCGATTTCGTCGATAAACACGATACCGTGCTGCTCAACCGCATCGATAGCATCTTGCTTCAGCTCTTCCGGGTTCACCAGCTTCGCCGCTTCTTCTTCAATCAGCAGCTTCATCGCTTCTTTGATTTTCAGCTTACGCGCTTTCTGCTTCTGGCCACCCAGGTTCTGGAACATGGACTGCAGCTGGCTGGTCATCTCTTCCATGCCCGGAGGAGCCATGATTTCCACGCCCATTGGCGCAGCAGCGAGATCGATCTCAATCTCTTTGTCGTCCAGCTGACCTTCACGCAGTTTTTTGCGGAAAGCCTGACGCGCCGCCGAAGGTTCAGACTGCTGTTCAGCCTGGCCCCAGTTGTTTTTTGCTGGTGGGATCAGCACGTCGAGAATACGCTCTTCGGCCATCTCTTCGGCGCGGAAGCGGTTTTTCTCGATAGCCTGGACACGCACCATCTTGATCGCGGAATCGGTCAGATCGCGGATGATGGAGTCCACTTCTTTACCCACATAGCCCACTTCGGTGAACTTGGTGGCTTCAACTTTGATGAAGGGTGCGTTAGCCAGTTTCGCCAGACGACGGGCAATTTCGGTTTTACCGACACCGGTCGGGCCGATCATCAGAATGTTTTTCGGTGTGACTTCGTGGCGCAGCTCTTCATCAAGCTGCATACGACGCCAGCGGTTACGCAGGGCGATGGCCACAGAACGCTTAGCGTTATCCTGGCCAATAATGTGTTTGTTCAGTTCGCTGACAATTTCGCGTGGGGTCATTTCAGACATGGGAGATCCTTACGCTTTAGACGGTAATTCTTCGATGGTGTGGTTGTGGTTGGTATAGATGCAGATATCTCCTGCAATATCCAACGCTTTCACTGCGATATCACGCGCGTTCATATCGGTATTTTCCAACAGCGCACGGGCCGCAGCCTGGGCATAAGGGCCGCCAGAGCCGATGGCAATCAGGTCGTTTTCCGGCTGAATAACGTCACCGTTACCGGTGATAATCAGTGAGGCAGTTTCATCGGCCACGGCCAGCAGCGCTTCGAGCTTGCGCAGCATACGATCGGTACGCCAGTCTTTCGCCAGCTCAACGGCGGCTTTCACCAGATGACCCTGGTGCATTTCCAGTTTACGTTCAAACAGTTCAAACAGCGTGAAGGCATCAGCCGTGCCGCCCGCAAAACCGGCGATCACTTTGTCGTTATATAAACGACGGACTTTTTTCACGTTGCCTTTCATGACGGTATTACCCAGCGTGGCCTGGCCATCACCGGCAATCACCACCTGGCCGTTACGGCGTACACTTACAATTGTTGTCACGAGCAGACCCCCTGGTTACAGAATCGGGAAACAGAAGCCCTGAGCCAGTGCTCAGGGCTGAATAGAATGATAGATGGGGGGGATTTTGGGGGTTTCAACCCCCGGAGGCGAGTCGAATGCAGTTTGTGTGACCTGCCATCTTCAGACGAGAGATCGTGCCATCCGCATTTTCTTTGCCTTTGACCGGGCCAATCACCACGCGATTCCAGCCATTGTTGGTGGTTATGCGGGAATCAAAGCCTTCAAACGCCAGCTGAGCTCGTACCGTTTCGGCCTGTTCTGCACCTTTAAACGAGCCACACTGAACCATCCAGCGACGTTCGTCTTTCTTCTCAGCCGTTTGCTTCGGCGCTTCGGTCTCTTTGGTGACCGGTGCGGCCTGCTGCGTTTTCGGCTGTTGCGCGGTGGTATGCGCAGGTGTTTGCAACAGATCCTGATAAGGCTGAGCCGTTTGCTTTTGCGGCTGAGTCTTTGGCTGCTGTTGAACAGGCTGCGACTGCACCGTACGCGTCTGTTGTTGCGGCTGCTGGTACGGTTGTTCCGTCACTCGCGGCTGCGTACGAGGCTGCTGTACTGGCTGAGTTTGCGCCAACTGCTGTTGTTGAATCTGTTGCTGGACCTGACGTCGCTGCAGCGTTTGCTGACGCTGCTCCGGCGTTTGTTCGTTCCACGGCACTTCGTTCAACTGCGTAGGTTGCTGGCGCATATCGGCCTGCATTTGTGCCAACAGTTGACGCTGTTCGTCGGTGAGCTGGTTGGGGTTCACCACTTCACCACCGGCGGACGGTTCAGTCGGTGCGCGAACGCCTGGCTGGCGGCTTTCCAGCTCTTTAATATAACGCCAGCGCTCTTCCGGTTTTGGCGGCAGACCATTCCCGGCAACCTTGTTGCCCTGAAGGGCCTCAGACTCTTCTTTTTTATGGTGAGTAATAAAGTACAGACCGCCAATAAAGGCCACCAGTACAGCCGCAGCAATAGCGACCATTGCTGGCGAGACAGCAGGCAGGTTACGTTGCTTGTTCCTTGAGCTACTCTTTTTGCGTCGCGAAGGTGCCGGCTGGCCGCGACGTACATAATCTCGTTGTGCCACTATCGTTTCGCTGTATTTATTCGTTCGTCAGCCCGCCATGTTACTTAAGCGGCGGGGCTTTGACCAGATAAGGGTGTCCTAAAGGCATTTACTTTAAGTCAATGCCTGAGTCGTGCCACGAACAATCAGTTCGCAGTCCAGCAACCGTGAGCCGCTGCTAACTGCCTGACCATGCAGTTGATCCAGCAAAAGAAGCATAGCTTCACGACCAATGTCATAGCGTGGCTGCGAGACGGTTGAGAGCGGTGGATCGCAAAATTCTGAAAGCGAAATATTATCGAAACCAATAATCGATAAATCTTTTGGTATGCGCAGGCCGCGACGTTTGGCATACGATAATGCACCCAGTGCCATCACGTCACTGTGACAGAACACGGCAGTAGGCGGTTCAGGCAGTGCCAGAAGTTTTTCCAGCGCTTGTCCACCGGCTTCAAAGGTGAAATCGCCACGCGCGATGTAGTGTGGATCGACAGTGACGCCCGTGCGGCGTAGCGCCTGAACGTAGCCCTGCAGGCGGTAGTGACACAGCGGCATCTCTTCCGGCCCGGCAATGCAGCCAATACGCTTATGCCCCAGCTCCTGGAGATAGTTCACGGCGTTGAATGCGGCGGTCAGGTTATCGATATGAACGGTCGGCAGTTCCAACTCTGGCGCGAATTCGTTGGCCATCACCATCGGCGGTAAATTACGCTGTTCTTCAATACTGGCATCAAACGGCAAACGAGAGCCGAGCAGCAGCATGCCGTCGATCTGTTTGGTGATGATGAGGTCGATAAAGGTTTTTTCCTGCTGGTTCTGGTGGGCACAGTCGCCAATCAGCACCAGATAACCTTGCTCAGCCGCCGTCACTTCGATACCGCGAATAATCTCGCTGAAGAAGGGATCGCAAATGTCCGGCACAATCACCAGAATGGTGCGCGATTCATTGCGCTTAACGTTACGCCCCATCGCCTGCGGGAAATACCCCACTTCCAGCGCCGCCTGTTCCACCCGGTTGCGGGTTGCCTGGGAGACTTTGTCCGGGTTCATTAATGCGCGGGACACTGTTGCCGTAGAGACTTTCGCTTTTTGGGCAACGTCTTTCATGGTCGCAGTAGCAACCTCTTTCCTGGACTTCAACGTCTTCTCCTCGCCTGAACACCGAACTTCTGACGTCTCCATTTTTACAGATTGTTAATGGAATCGGTTACAGAATTTTCATAAAAAGTGTGAGGAGTATTAAATTTTTTCGATCCGTCTTCAGCTTTCAATCGGATCGACGTCGAGAACCCACTTCACTTTCCGTGCTTCCGGCAGTGTGTTGATCAGTGCCAGCGTGCCGCTGACGATATGTTGTAAGCGGATACGTGAAGGGTGCTGGAGCAAAATCTGCCAGCGAAAACGTCCGCCGCGTTTAGGAGCCAGTGCAGGAACCGGGCCTAAAATCCACAGCTGATTATCCACCAGCGGGCTGGCCTGCAGGAGATTTCTCAATTGCTGCAGGAAAAGAGGAGCCTGCTGGTTGTTATGGTCTTCAGCCCGGATGATGACGTGGCTGGTCCACGGGGGAAGCTGCATTGTCTGGCGTTCAGCAAGTGCCTGTTCAGCGAATGCGTCATAACCTTTATGCAGTAAGGTTTGCAGTAGCGGATGCTCGGGATGGTGCGTTTGCAGTACCACTTCGCCTTGCTTTCCGGCGCGTCCGGCACGTCCGGCAACCTGGGTATAAAGCTGGGCAAAGCGTTCGGCTGAACGGAAATCTGCGGAGAACAGTGCTCCGTCCACGTCCAGCAGGGCGACCAGCGTGACGTCCGGGAAGTGGTGCCCTTTGGCCAGCATCTGGGTACCAATGAGGATGCGCGCGCCACCGCGATGCACTTCGGCTAACTGTTGTTCCAGCGCACCTTTGCGGCTGGTGGTGTCCCGGTCGATACGCGAAATGGGAACGTCAGGAATGAAGGGCGTAAGCGCCTGTTCCAGCTGCTCCGTCCCCAGACCGACCGGCACAATATGCGTTGAACCGCACGACGGACACTGGTGCGGTACCGGGCGCTGGCTGTCGCAGTGATGGCAGCGCAAATGCCGCTGGGCCTGATGGAAGGTGTAGTAGTGGTCACAGCGCGGGCATTCTGCTATCCAGCCGCAGTCGTGGCAGAGCAGTGCCGGGGCAAATCCGCGGCGGTTAAGAAATAAAATGACCTGGTTGCCCGCCTGTAAATGCTGGCGCATGCGGGTGATTAGCGCAGGTGCTAACCCCGCCTGAACCTGCTGGCCTTTCAGATCCAGAACATGCTGAATGGCCGGGCGCGCATTCCCCGCGCGACGCGTCAGGCGCAGCATATGGTATTTGCGCTGACGAACATTGTGCAATGTTTCAAGTGCCGGGGTGGCGGAACCCAGAATAATAGGGATTTGCTCACTATGGGCGCGATACACAGCCAGATCGCGGGCATGATAGCGCCAGCCCTCCTGCTGTTTATAGGAACTGTCGTGTTCTTCATCTATCACGATGACGCCGAGGTTTTTAAATGGCGTAAACAGTGACGAACGGGTGCCAATCACAATCGCCGCTTCGCCGTTTTTGGCTTTCAACCAGGCGCTGAGACGCTCGCTGTCGTTCAGACCAGAGTGCAGAACTTCAACGGGGGCATTGAAACGTTCGCGGAAGCGGGCGATGGTTTGTGGCGTCAGGCCGATCTCCGGCACCATCACCAGCGCCTGTTTGCCCTGGGCGAGCACATTTTCCAGCACGCTCAGGTAAACTTCGGTTTTACCGGAGCCGGTGACGCCGGCGAGCAGCCAGGCGGAGAAATGATCGGAGGCGCTGTGAATGGCTCCCACGGCGGTGGCCTGCTCGGTATTCAGGCGCAGACGGTCACCGGATACAGAAAAGTTGTTTCGCCAGTCGTAAAGGGCGGGGGCTTCGCTACCCAGTTCACTCAGCCCTTTCTTCCTTAATGCCTGCAGCGCGGTTTCACTGACTTCAAGCTCGTTGACCTGATGCCGCCAGATTTTCCCCTGGCGCAGCGCTGCCAGCGCCTGCTGTTGTTTCTGCGAGCGCTTCAGGCTGTTGATGTCCACGGCCTGCCCCTGCTCGGTGGCAAACCAGTACCACATTGGCGCATGGCTGGCGCTCTTACCCTGGCGCAGCAAAATGGGCAGCGCATGGAACAGGACATCGCCAATCGGATGGTGATAGTAATCCGCTGCCCACAGCAGCAGTCGCCAGGTACTGGTGGAGAAAACCGGCTCGCTGTCCAGCACCTCAACAACTGCCTTCAGTTCATTAAGCGGTAACTCACTCTTGTCGCTGACGGAAACCACAATCCCCACGCGCTGCTGTTTGCCAAACGGCACGGTCACGCGACAGCCAGCTTTGGCGCTCATGCTGTCGGGCAGCAGATAGTCAAAGGTGCGGGGAAGCGGAACGGGCAGGGCAACGTGAGCGACGGGCATCGAATCTTCCTGACTTGAAAAGTGGCGCGTTAGTATACACATTAGTGAAAGCAGCGTGCGGATCAGTTTGCATACGGTGGTCAAATTCTGTATGATTCGCCGCCTTTGATGCGCTTTATGCAGCGTCAAAACCTATACTATTAACATCGCGTGGTGTCTGGCGTTAGGGCTGGAAGAGCGACGCGGCCTTAACTGAGGTTCTCCCATGAAAAAAGATATTCACCCTAAATACGAAATGATTACTGCAAACTGCTCTTGCGGTAACTCTATCCAGATCCGCTCCACCGTGGGTCACGATCTGAACCTGGACGTGTGCGGCAAATGCCACCCGTTCTACACTGGTAAGCAGCGTGATGTTGCAACCGGTGGCCGTGTTGACCGCTTCAACAAGCGTTTCAGCATCCCGGGCGCGAAATAAGTTTCCCGAAAAAAAGGCACCGCAAGGTGCCTTTTTTGTATCTGCTTCTCAGTATTCCCACGTATCCGGGTCGATACCCAGTTCACGCATGATCACCTTTGCCTCTTCCGGGATTTCATCACTACGCTCTTTGCGCAGATCGTCATCGTTCGGCAACGGTTGGCCGGTAAATGCATGCAGAAACGCTTCGCACAGCAGTTCGCTGTTGGTCGCGTGACGCAGGTTGTTCACCTGACGACGCGTGCGTTCATCGGTGAGGATCTTCAACACCTTCAGAGGAATGGAAACCGTAATTTTTTTTACTTGTTCACTCTTCTTACCGTGCTCAGCGTATGGGCTGATATATTCGCCGCTCCATTCAGCCATGAGATACCTTTAATCCTCTCAGTCATTAATCTAAAGGTGCAAAACCTGTAACCGTCCGTTTTGAACCGTAATCTTGCGTAGTTTACCGTAGAGACGATACCGTGGCACGGATATTGCCGCTGTAGCGTGCACTAAAGCGTATAATTTTAACGGCTATTTGCGCATTGCTCAATCTATACGCAAAGAAGTTTAGATGTCCAGATGTATTGACGTCCATACTTTCAGTGTTTACTCTGGTGCCTGACTTTTCACCTAATTAGCCAGGAAGCCTTCACCATGACGCGTAAACAGGCCACCATCGCAGTGCGTAGCGGATTGAATGATGACGAGCAGTACGGCTGTGTTGTCCCGCCGATTCATCTTTCCAGTACTTACAATTTCACCGGATTTAATGAACCCCGTGCGCATGACTACTCGCGTCGTGGTAACCCTACGCGTGATGTTACCCAGCGCGCGCTGGCTGAGCTGGAAGGCGGTGCAGGGGCAGTGTTAACCAATACGGGGATGTCTGCCATTCACCTGGTGACGACGGTGTTCCTGAAACCGGGTGACCTGCTGGTTGCCCCGCATGACTGCTACGGCGGCAGCTATCGTCTGTTTGATAGCCTGGCAAAACGTGGCTGCTATCGCGTGCTGTTTGTCGATCAAAACGACGAACAGGCGCTGAAACAGGCGCTGACAGAGCAGCCGAAGCTGGTGCTGGTGGAAAGTCCAAGCAATCCATTGTTGCGTGTTGTCGATATTGCGAAAATTTGTCAGCTCGCAAGGGATGCAGGAGCGATAAGTGTAGTGGATAATACCTTCCTCAGTCCGGCCCTTCAGAACCCACTTGCACTGGGTGCAGATCTGGTATTGCATTCATGCACTAAATATCTGAACGGCCATTCTGACGTGGTAGCGGGCGTGGTGATTGCCAAAGATCCCGACGTTGTCACCGAACTGGCATGGTGGGCCAATAACATCGGCGTCACCGCAAGTGCCTTCGACAGCTATTTGTTGTTACGCGGTATTCGTACGTTGTCGCCGCGCATGGAAGCGGCGCAGCGTAATGCTCAGGCAATTGTCGATTTCCTGAAAACGCAGCCGCTGGTGAAGAAGCTTTATCACCCGTCGTTGCCTGAAAATCAGGGACATGAGATTGCCGCGCGCCAACAGAAGGGATTTGGTGCGATGTTAAGTTTTGAACTGGATGGCGACGAGCAAACGCTGCGTCGCTTCCTGAGCGGGTTGTCATTGTTTACGCTGGCGGAATCCTTAGGTGGGGTGGAAAGCTTAATCTCCCACGCCGCGACCATGACGCACGCAGGTATGGCACCAGAAGCACGTGCCGCCGCCGGTATTTCTGAGACGCTGCTGCGTATCTCAACCGGTATTGAAGATTCTGAAGATTTAATTGCCGATCTGGAAAATGGCTTCCGGATCGCAGCCAAGGGGTAATCATGAGTGTGATAGCGCAGGCAGGGGCGAAGGGTCGTCAACTGCACAAGTTTGGTGGTAGTAGTCTTGCTGATGTGAAGTGTTACCTGCGTGTCGCAGGGATCATGACAGAGTATTCACAGCCGGGTGACATGATGGTTGTCTCCGCGGCTGGCAGCACCACCAACCAGTTGATTAGCTGGCTGAAATTGAGCCAGACCGATCGTCTTTCTGCGCATCAGGTTCAACAGTCATTACGCCGTTACCAGAGTGAGCTGATCGCTGGCTTGCTGCCTGCGGACGTGGCGGACGGGCTGATTAGCGCCTTTACTCACGACCTGGAACGTCTGGCTGCACTGCTGGACAGCGGCATTACCGATGCGGTGTATGCCGAAGTAGTCGGTCACGGTGAAGTGTGGTCTGCGCGTCTGATGGCTGCCGTTCTGCAACACCTTGGTGTGGACGCCGCCTGGCTCGATGCGCGTGACTTCCTGCGTGCCGAACGTGCCGCGCAGCCGCAGGTCGATGAGGGGCTGTCTTATCCGCTACTGCAACAGCTGCTGGTGCAGCACCCCGGCAAACGCATTGTGGTGACGGGTTTTATCAGCCGCAGCAATGCAGGCGAAACCGTGCTGCTTGGGCGTAACGGTTCTGACTACTCTGCGACGCAAATCGGTGCGCTGGCGGGGGTTTCCCGCGTCACCATCTGGAGCGACGTGGCCGGTGTTTACAGCGCTGACCCGCGTAAAGTGAAAGATGCCTGCCTGCTGCCGCTGCTGCGTCTCGACGAAGCCAGTGAGCTGGCGCGTCTGGCGGCACCGGTTCTGCACGCCCGTACGCTGCAGCCGGTATCCGGTAGTGACATCGACCTGCAGCTTCGCTGTAGCTACACCCCGGATCAGGGTTCCACACGCATTGAACGCGTGCTGGCTTCTGGTACCGGGGCGCGTATCGTCACCAGCCACGACGACATCTGCCTGATTGAGTTCCAGGTGCCTGCCGGCCAGGACTTCAAGCTGGCGCACAAAGACATCGACCTGATCCTGAAGCGTGCGCAAGTGCGTCCGCTGGCCGTTGGCGTACACAATGACCGCCAGCTGCTGCAGTTCTGCTACACCGCTG
The DNA here is from genome assembly GCF_043945575.1 of Enterobacter cloacae complex sp. 2024EL-00214. Taxonomy (NCBI): domain Bacteria; kingdom Pseudomonadati; phylum Pseudomonadota; class Gammaproteobacteria; order Enterobacterales; family Enterobacteriaceae; genus Enterobacter; species Enterobacter cloacae complex sp. 2024EL-00214. The sequence goes on from NZ_JBIMRC010000025.1 coordinate 62,593, forward strand.
AAGTGGCGGACAGCGCGCTGAAAATTCTTGATGAAGCGGGCTTGCCTGGCGAGCTTCGTCTGCGTCAGGGGCTGGCACTGATAGCGATGGTGGGCGCAGGCGTCACCCGTAACCCGCTGCACTGCCACCGTTTCTGGCAGCAACTGAAAGGCCAGCCAGTTGAATTTACCTGGCAGTCGGAAGAGGGCATCAGCCTGGTGGCCGTTCTGCGTAAAGGGCCAACCGAGAGCCTGATCCAGGGGCTACATACTTCCCTGTTCCGGGCGGAAAAACGTATCGGCCTGGTGCTGTTCGGTAAAGGTAACATTGGTTCCCGCTGGCTGGAGCTGTTCGCGCGCGAGCAAATTACGCTTTCGGCGCGTACCGGGTTTGAGTTTGTGCTGGCGGGCGTGGTGGACAGTCGTCGCAGCCTGCTGAACTATGAAGGTCTGGATGCCAGCCGTGCGCTTGCATTCTTTAATGATGAAGCCGTTGAGCAGGATGAAGAGTCGCTGTTCCTGTGGATGCGCGCGCACCCGTACGACGACCTGGTCGTGCTGGATGTTACGGCGAGTGAACAGCTTGCCGATCAGTACCTTGATTTCGCCAGCCACGGGTTCCACGTGATCAGCGCGAATAAGCTGGCGGGTGCAAGCAGCACGGATAAATACCGTCAGATCCACGATGCGTTTGAAAAAACCGGTCGTCACTGGCTCTATAACGCCACGGTGGGCGCGGGTCTGCCGGTTAACCATACCGTGCGTGATTTGATTGAAAGCGGTGACAGCATTCTGGCGCTGAGCGGCATCTTCTCCGGTACGCTCTCCTGGCTGTTCCTGCAGTTCGATGGCACCGTCCCGTTCACCGACCTGGTGGATCAGGCGTGGCAGCAAGGTTTAACCGAACCCGACCCACGCGTTGACCTGTCCGGTAAAGACGTGATGCGTAAGCTGGTGATCCTCGCGCGTGAAGCAGGCTATGACATTGAGCCTGGTGCTGTTCGCATGGAGTCGCTGGTGCCTGCGGGCTGCGAGGAAGGATCTGTCGATCACTTCTTCGAGAATGGTGATGAGCTGAACGACCAGATGGTGCAACGTCTGGAAGCCGCACGTGAGATGGGTCTGGTGCTGCGCTATGTGGCGCGTTTTGAGGCAAACGGCAAAGCGCGCGTGGGTGTGGAGGCGGTTCGTCCAGAACACCCGCTGGCCGCACTTCTGCCGTGTGATAACGTCTTTGCGATTGAAAGCCGTTGGTACCGTGATAACCCGCTGGTGATCCGTGGCCCGGGAGCGGGGCGCGATGTCACCGCCGGGGCGATCCAGTCCGACATCAATCGTCTGGCTAAGCTGCTGTAATATCACTTGTTCCCTCTCCCAGTGGGAGAGGGAATGTCTCACCATCATGAATTTCCCTCATCTTCCCTGAACATTCCTCACCATTCCTGGTGATTATTTCTGTTGACGCCACTCCGCTTTTCCGTCATTTTTACATCTGGACGTCTAAACGTATAGAAGTTCGCAATACAACACACAACGACACGCGATTGATGAGGTAAGGTATGAGCTTTTTTCACGCCAACCAGCGGGAAGCCCTGAATCAGAGCCTGGCCGAAGTAAACGGCCAGATTAACGTCTCTTTTGAATTTTTCCCGCCGCGCACCAGTGAAATGGAGCAAACCCTGTGGAGCTCTATCGATCGCCTGAGCAGCCTGAAACCCAAGTTTGTCTCCGTGACCTACGGTGCCAACTCCGGTGAGCGCGACCGTACGCACAGTATTATTAAAGGCATTAAAGAGCGTACCGGTCTGGAAGCGGCTCCGCACCTGACCTGCATCGACGCTACCCGCGATGAACTGCGTGCCATTGCCCAGGACTACTGGAACAACGGTATTCGTCATATTGTCGCCCTGCGCGGTGACCTGCCGCCGGGCAGCGGTAAGCCGGAAATGTATGCTGCTGACCTGGTGACACTGCTGAAAGACGTGGCGGACTTCGATATCTCCGTTGCCGCTTACCCGGAAGTTCACCCGGAGGCGAAAAGTGCTCAGGCGGATCTGCTCAACCTGAAGCGTAAAGTGGATGCCGGTGCCAACCGTGCCATCACGCAATTTTTCTTTGATGTGGAAAGCTATTTGCGTTTTCGCGACCGCTGCGTCTCTGCGGGCATCGACGTCGAAATTATTCCGGGCATTCTGCCGGTGTCTAACTTCAGGCAGGCGAAGAAATTTGCTGACATGACCAACGTGCGCATTCCGCTCTGGATGTCTAAAATGTACGAGGGGCTGGACGATGACCCGGAAACACGCAAGCTGGTGGGCGCAAATATCGCGATGGACATGGTGAAAATTTTAAGTCGTGAAGGGGTGAAGGATTTCCACTTCTATACGCTAAACCGCGCGGAAATGAGTTACGCGATTTGCCACACGCTCGGTGTTCGACCTGGCGTGTAAGCAAGCAAAAGCCCTCTCCGGAGGGTTTTTTGATTTCTAAGGGTTTTATTTTCCCGCCATATCAGCAATTCTGCCTTTGACGTACAAAGCCCATGTTTTTTACATGGTTAATTGAACGGAATTATCTATCGAATCTGTGGGTCATCCCAACTATACCTTATCAATAAGGGCGTATATCGTAACGGTAACACTGTAAAAGGGAGCATAGCGATGAGCACGTCAGACGATACCAATAAAGCGGCATCTATCGGCAAATGCCCGTTCCATCAGGGCGGCCATGACCAGAGCGCGGGGGCAGGAACCTCAAGCCGCGACTGGTGGCCAAAACAACTCCGCGTAGATCTTCTTAACCAACACTCCAACCGTTCGAACCCACTGGGTGAAGACTTCGATTACCGCAAAGCCTTCAGCAAACTTGATTACGCTGCCCTGAAGGGCGATCTCAAAGCACTCTTAACCGACTCTCAACCGTGGTGGCCTGCCGACTGGGGCAGCTATGCTGGCCTGTTTATCCGTATGGCCTGGCACGGTGCAGGTACCTATCGCTCCGTTGACGGACGTGGTGGTGCCGGACGCGGTCAACAGCGCTTTGCGCCGCTGAACTCCTGGCCTGATAACGTAAGCCTGGATAAAGCCCGCCGTCTGCTGTGGCCTATCAAGCAAAAATACGGACAAAAAATCTCCTGGGCTGACCTGTTTATCCTCGCGGGTAACGTAGCGCTGGAAAACTCTGGCTTCCGCACCTTTGGTTTTGGTGCCGGGCGTGAAGACGTCTGGGAACCGGATATGGACGTAAACTGGGGTGACGAAAAAGCCTGGCTGACCCACCGTGACCCGGAAGCGCTGGCGAAGCGTCCTCTGGCCGCCACCGAAATGGGGCTGATTTACGTTAACCCGGAAGGGCCTAATGCCAGCGGTGAACCGCTGTCAGCGGCGGCGGCTATTCGCGCCACCTTCGGCAACATGGGCATGGACGACGAAGAAACCGTTGCGCTGATTGCGGGCGGCCATACGCTCGGTAAAACCCACGGTGCAGGTGAGGCGACCCATGTCGGTGCCGATCCGGAAGCCGCGCCGATTGAAGCGCAGGGCCTGGGCTGGGCCAGCACACTCGGTACCGGCGCTGGCGCAGATGCCATCACTTCCGGGCTGGAGGTGATCTGGTCGCAAACCCCGACCCAGTGGAGCAACTATTTCTTCGAGAACCTGTTCAAATACGAGTGGGTGCAGACCCGCAGCCCGGCAGGTGCTATTCAGTTTGAAGCCGTGAATGCGCCAGACATTATGCCTGACCCGTTCGACCCGTCGAAAAAACGCAAACCCACCATGCTGGTGACCGACCTGACGCTGCGTTTCGACCCGGAATTCGAGAAAATCTCCCGTCGCTTCCTGAACGATCCGCAGGCCTTCAACGAAGCTTTTGCTCGCGCATGGTTCAAGCTGACCCACCGCGATATGGGGCCAAAAGCGCGTTACATTGGCCCGGAAGTGCCGAAAGAAGATCTGATTTGGCAGGATCCGCTGCCGCAGCCAGTGTTCGCCCCATCGAAAGAAGATATTGAGCGCCTGAAAGCGGAAATCGCGGCCTCTGGTCTCTCCGTCAGCGAACTGGTTTCTGTTGCGTGGGCATCTGCATCGACCTTCCGTGGTGGCGATAAGCGTGGCGGTGCTAACGGTGCGCGTCTGGCGCTGGCTCCACAGCGCGACTGGGACGTTAACGCTGCCGCCGTTCGCGCATTACCGGCTCTGGAGGCTATCCAGCGTACCACCAACAAAGCATCACTGGCCGATATCATCGTGCTGGCTGGTGGGGTTGGTATCGAGAAAGCAGCGAAAGCCGCAGGTGTTTATATCACCGTACCGTTTACGCCAGGCCGCGTGGATGCGCGTCAGGATCAAACGGATATCGAGATGTTCAACCTGCTTGCGCCGATTGCCGATGGTTTCCGTAACTACCGTGCGCAGGTCGATACGTCGACGACTGAGTCCCTGCTGATTGATAAAGCCCAGCAGCTGACGCTGACCGCGCCAGAGCTGACGGTGCTGGTGGGTGGTCTGCGCGTGTTGGGGGCAAACTTTGATGGCAGCAAGAATGGGGTGTTCACCGACCGTGAGGGCGTGCTGAGCAACGATTTCTTCGTGAACCTGCTGGACATGAACACCCAGTGGAAAGCGACCGATGCATCAAACGAGCTGTTTACCGGTAGCGATCGTGCCAGTGGTGACGAGAAATACACTGCAACCCGTGCCGACCTGGTCTTTGGATCTAACGCCGTTCTGCGTGCGTTGGCCGAGGTTTACGCCAGCAGCGATGCCAGCGAGAAGTTCGTCCGCGACTTTATCGCCGCATGGGCGAAAGTGATGGATTTGGATCGGTTTGACCTGCAGTAATAAAAATCCCCGCTTCGGCGGGGATTTTTTTGCATGGGGCGCTATGCCTCATCCGGCAACATGATTACTCCCACTCCTGCAAGAACCGCTGCCCGTACTGGTCGGCAACCAGCAGCGCCGCGTAAACCTGATCCGGCGTCGCGCCACCAGGCATGTTGTGAATAGTTTCACCTTCTGCACAAGATGCTTCCGCTATCAGACGCATTTTGGCCGGAATATCCTCTTTTATGTTCAGCTGTGCCAGCGTGATCGGTAACCCAACGCTATGGCATAGCGCCGCGACGGTTTCTATTTCTTCCACCGGCGCGTTTTCCAGCACCAGTTGCGTGAGCGTACCAAACGCCACTTTTTCACCGTGATAGAAGTGATGCGCATCCGGCACTGCCGTCATGCCATTGTGAATGGCGTGTGCCGCCGCCAGTCCACCGCTTTCAAAGCCTACGCCGCTCAGATAGGTGTTGGCTTCGATAATGCGTTCAAGAGCAGGCGTCACCACGTGCTGTTCCGCTGCCAGCATCGCTTTCTCACCTTCTTCAATCAGCGTGTTGTAGCACAGCTCGGCAAGTGCTAACGCAGCCTGCGTGCATTTCCCGCCCGCCATGGTGGTCGCGCCGCTGCGCGAGCAGGCGCGTGCTTCAAACCAGGTTGCCAGCGCATCGCCAATCCCGGCGGCAAGGAGACGTGCCGGAGCACCCGCCACTACCCTGGTATCCACGATCACCATGTTCGGGTTATGTGGCAGCATCAGGTAGCGATCGAACTCGCCGCTGTCGGTGTAAATGACGGAAAGCGCACTGCACGGCGCATCGGTGGAGGCGATGGTGGGGGCAATAGCGACCGGCACGTCCATAAAGTGTGCCAGCGCTTTGGCGGTATCCAGCGTTTTACCGCCACCGATCCCCAGCACTGCCATACAGTTGGCGCTATCGGCCAGTTTTCTTAAACGATCGATTTCATTTTGTGAACATTCGCCGCCAAATGGTGCGATTTCGACGTGGAGCTCTGCTTGTTTGAAGCTCTGACGCAGTGTTTCTTCAGCAAAACCCAGCACAAATTTATCGCCGACAACCAGCCAGCGATGTGCCAGTGGTTTCAGATAGTCGCCGAGACGGGTAAGCACATCAGCGCCCTGGACATATTTACCCGGCGATTGAATGATACGGTCCATAACAGTTCTCCCTTAGAGGTTGAGGTTACCAAACGCGTTTTTCCAGTCTTGCTCGAACTTCTCTATGGCTGACTCTACCGCCGGGGTGCCGAGCATTTGTTGCGCTACATCTAAAGGAAGTGTGATTGCCTCACATCCGGCGAGAAGGCAGTCCAGCGCCTGACGTGGCGTTTTAAAACTGGCGGCCAGCACCATGCTCCCCGGTGCGTGAAGTTCCAGCAGGGATTGCAGCTCCTGCACCATGCGAATGCCGTCGCCGCCCTGAGCGTCGACGCGGTTGACATACGGCGCGACATATTTCGCCCCCGCCAGCGCGGCGAGCAATCCCTGCGAGGCGCTGTAAACGGCAGTGCCTAGCGTGGTTATGCCCTCTTTTTTCAGCGCCTTGATCGCGATAAGCCCCTGAGCCGTCACCGGGATTTTCACCACGATGTCCGGGATGGCGTTACTCAGGCGTTTGGCCTCCGCTACCATGCCTTCTGCGTCGCGGCTCATGGTTTGGGCAAACAGCGTACCTTCTGGCCCGATGGCCTTTTGCAGACGTGGCAACACCTCCCAGAGGGATTCACGGCTGGCGGCTACAATGCTTGGGTTGGTGGTGACACCCGCAATTGGAAAAATACGCGCCAGGCGTTCAACTTCCGCCACGTTGGCGGTATCCAGATACAGTTCCATTATTTTTCCTTAAGTCAGAAAGGTTGAATAAAGGATAAAGCTCGGCCAGGCGCGGCGGATACAGGTCAATTTTGCCAAATACTGGACAAATGTAATGTCCTTAGCGAAGTGAGAGAGCGATCACAATGCTATTTTTTGGCGATCAGCTGGCTGTGATACTGGCGACGATATTCGGAGGGGGAGCGTTCGGTGTGCTTGCGAAAGAGACGGCAGAAGTAGTTGCTGTCCGTAAATCCGCAACTTACGGCGATATCTTTGATTTTAAGATCGTAGCCTTTCAGCAGCTGGCGCGCGTGTTCCAGACGCGTTTGTGTCAGGCATTCGTTGAACCCTACGTTACCAATCTTCTGAAAGAGGTGGGAAAGGTAGTTTGGTGAGATGTAGAACGCCTGCGCCACGGATTCGCGAGTTAATACCGAAGCGTGATGTTCTTCGATGAAGCGGCGAACGGCGTCAAACAGGGCACGGCTGCGGCTGGCGGTGTGGATATCGCTGCCAAGCAGATCCCGGCAGTGGCTGAGCAGGCTTAATACCACCAGTCTTGCGGTATCCTGTTCATCTGGCTGCATCTGTAACTCGGTTAGCGTCTGGAGAAGAAAAGCGCCTGTTCGCGGGCCACGTCGGGGAATTTGTAACTGCTGCAACAGAGAGTTGTCGCGATGGAGCTCGAGAGCCAGGTGTTGTTTATCGAAGCTTAGGCTGAGCGAACTGGCGGGATGTTGTTGAACAATGCCTGATGAAGAAAATAATGCCTCGCATGGGTTATCAAGGGTAATTACGAGCAGGGGTGACGTGCGGGGGCGTTGTTCGGTTGGTGAGAAAAAATGCACCTGACCCAGCGGTAACGCACCGGTTATCAGATCGTTCAGAATTGGGGAGATGTCATGTTGCATGGTGAGACGACCAAAATTTGCCGGGCAGCGCCATGCCGCCCGGCATAAAACATTAGCCAGTGTTACGCATACCTGCCGCAACGCCTGCAATCGTCACCATCAGCGCTTGTTCAACGCGTGGATCTGGCGCTTTACCTTCCTCTTCCGCCTGACGGGAACGGTGCAGCAGTTCGGCCTGCAGAACGTTCAGCGGGTCGGTGTAGATATTACGCAACTGGATAGACTCGGCAATCCACGGCAGGTCAGCCATCAGATGTGAGTCGTTGGCGATATCCAGCACCACTTTGATGTCGCCTTGCAGCAGTTCGCGCAGCTCTTTACCCAGTGCCCACAGTTCTGGTTTCACCAGACGCTGATCGTAGTATTCCGCCAGCCACAGGTCGGCTTTCGAGAAGACCATCTCCAGCATCCCCAGACGGGTAGAGAAGAACGGCCAGTCGCGGCACATCGCTTCCAGTTCGCTCTGTTTGCCATCTTCCACCACTTTCTGCAGCGCTGCACCGGCACCCAGCCAGGCTGGCAGCATCAGACGGTTTTGCGTCCAGGCGAAGATCCACGGGATGGCACGCAGAGACTCGACGCCACCGGTCGGGCGGCGTTTCGCCGGACGTGAACCCAGCGGCAGTTTACCCAGCTCCTGCTCAGGTGTTGCTGAGCGGAAGTAAGGCACGAAATCTTTGTTTTCACGTACATAGCCACGGTACAAATCACAGGAGATATCCGACAGCTCGTCCATGATATGACACCAGGAGGCTTTCGGCTCCGGTGGTGGCAGCAGGTTCGCTTCCAGGATAGCACTGGTGTAGAGCGACAGGCTGCTGATGGTCACTTCCGGGAGACCATACTTGAAGCGGATCATCTCGCCCTGCTCGGTCACGCGCAGGCCACCTTTCAGGCTTCCCGGCGGTTGCGAGAGCAGTGCCGCGTGTGCTGGCGCACCGCCACGGCCAATTGAGCCACCACGGCCGTGGAACAGCGTCAGTTCAATACCGGCTTTTTCGCAGGTTTTGATCAGCGCGTCCTGTGCCTGGTACTGCGCCCAGGATGCGGCCATCACACCCGCGTCTTTTGCGGAGTCGGAATAGCCAATCATCACCATCTGTTTGCCCTGGATAAAGCCGCGATACCAGTCGATGTTCAGCAACTGGGTCATCACGTCGTTGGCATTGTTCAGGTCATCAAGGGTTTCAAATAGCGGGGCAACCGGCAGGGCATAGTCGATACCGGCTTCTTTGAGCAGCAGGTGAACGGCCAGCACGTCGGACGGCGTTTTCGCCATCGAGATCACGTAGGCTGCCACCGAGCCTTTCGGCGCATCAACGATCGCTTTACAGGTGTTGAGCACTTCACGGGTGTCGTTGCTTGGCTCCCAGTTGCGCGGCAGCAGAGGGCGTTTGGAGTTCAGTTCACGGATCAGGAAGGCCTGTTTGTCGGCTTCTGACCAGCTTTCGTAGTCGCCGATGCCGAGATAGCGGGTCAGTTCACCCAGCGCTTCGGTATGGCGGGTACTTTCCTGACGCACATCAATACGCACCAGCGGGACGCCAAAGCACTTCACGCGACGCAGGGTGTCGAGCAGTTCACCGTTGGCGATGATGCCCATGCCACAAGCCTGAAGTGATTTATAACAGGCGTACAGTGGCTCCCAGAGCTGCTCGTTCTGGCTCAGCAGTCCTTCCGGTTTCGGCAGGCGTTGTCCTTTCAGACGCGCTTCCAGCCAGGCCTGGGTGGCCATTAACTGGCTACGCAGCTTTTTCATCAGATAACGATACGGCTCGCTGGCCCCTTCCTCACCGGCCAGCTCACGCAGTTCTGGAGTGGCTTCTACCATCGACAGTTCGGAGATCAGCACCTGAATATCTTTCAGGAACAGGTCGGTGGCTTTCCAGCGGCTCAGCAGCAATACGTGGCGGGTGATTTCAGCCGTTACGTTCGGGTTGCCATCGCGGTCACCGCCCATCCAGGAGGTGAAACGTACCGGGACAAAATCAACAGGCAGGCGGTAGCCCAGGTTCTCTTCCAGCTGTTCGTTCAGCTCGCGCAGGTAGTTTGGTACACCTTCCCACAGGCTGTTTTCAACCACTGCAAAGCCCCACTTGGCTTCATCAACCGGGCTTGGGCGGTTCTTACGAATTTCGTCGGTGTGCCAGGACTGGGCAATCAGCTGGCGCAGACGGCGCATCAGCTGGTTACGTTCGTAGTCGGCAATGTCTTTGTGATCCAACTGCTTCAGGCAGTTATTCACTTCCACCATTTTGTGGATCAGTGTACGACGGGTGATCTCGGTGGGGTGCGCGGTCAACACCAGCTCAAGCGAAAGAGACTCCACCGCTTTTTGGATGGTGGCTTCGTTGAGGCCTGGCTGTTCTTTGAGTTTACGCAGCGTACGGGCAATGACTTCCGGGTTGCTGGCTGCTTCGCCGTTTGGAGAAATGCTGTGGTATTGCTCAGCGGTGTTTGCCAGGTTCAGGAACTGGCTGAACGCACGTGCAACAGGCAACAGCTCATCGTTGGACAGGTTCTGCAAGGTGGTAAGCAGCTCCTGACGATTGGCTTCGTTTCCAGCACGGGAAGATTTGGATAGCTTGCGGATGGTTTCAACGCGGTCGAGGATGTTCTCCCCCAGCGCATCTTTGATGGTATCTCCAAGCACTTTGCCGAGCATACTGACATTACTACGCAACGCGGAATATTGTTCGTTCATAAAAACCCAGTCACCCCATCATTTTTGTTTATGCCCAGTCGAAAATCTGTTGGACAATATTTTGTCATCTCCCTTTATAAAGCCACGTAAAACCCCCGTCGTCAATTGCTGCGAAAACGGTTCAGCAAACGAATAAATGTGGGCAATTTACGAAATTTAATTCGCTTTGCATCAAATAAGAGATGCTTATGAGAATGTGACGGGGATCGCGAGATTTTCCCCTCTCTTCAGAGAGGGGAAGCGTCATTAATGCCAGCAGAAGTGATGTACAACCTGGGCAATCAGTTCACGGGTGGGTTTGATAAAGCGGGTTTCCAGGTATTCATCCGGCTGGTGGGCCTGGTTGATGGAGCCAGGGCCAAGCACCAGCGTCGGGCAAAGCGTCTGAATAAACGGCGCTTCGGTGCAGTAGTTCACCACGTCGGTTTTCTCACCGAGCAGTTTTTCCACCACTTCAACCAGCTGGTGATCCGGCGGGCACTCATATCCCGGGATCGGCGGGTGTAGCTCAGAAACCGTCAGACGGCCTGGCCAGCGCTCGCTCACCGGAGCCAGCGCTTCGCTCAGTAAGCCATTCAGGTCGTTCAGCGTCATGCCCGGCAGCGGACGGATATCCATATGCAGTTCACAGCAGGCGCAGATGCGGTTGGAGGCATCACCGCCGTGCAGGCTACCGAGGTTCAGCGTTGGGTAAGGTACGGTGAACGCATCGTGGTGGTAACGCTCTTTCAGCGAGTCACGCAGCTGCATGATGTGACCAATGGCGTCGTGCATCAACTCAATGGCGTTCACGCCACGCGCCGGATCGCTGGAATGACCGGACTGGCCCAGCACACGCACTGCCGTAGAGATATGGCCTTTGTGGGCGCGAATTGGCTGCAGGGAAGTCGGCTCACCGATAATCGCGCAATCAGGGCGAATTGAGGTGTTTTCAGAGAAATAGCGCGCGCCCGCCATGCTGGTTTCTTCATCAGCAGTCGCCAGGATATAGAGCGGCTTTTTCAGTGTTGTCACGTCGACGTCACGCAGCGCGTCGAGGATAAAGGCGAAGAAGCCTTTCATGTCGGCCGTACCCAGACCGTAGAGCTTGTTGTCATGCTCGGTCAGGGTGAACGGGTCGCGCGTCCAGCGGCCATCGTCAAACGGAACGGTATCGGTATGACCGGCCAGTAACAGTCCACCTGCGCCGTGTCCGGTGCTGGCGAGCAGGTTAAATTTGTGGCGTGTTCCGGGAACGGGCTGAACCTCAACGTTAAACCCAAGATCGCTAAACCAACCCGCCAGCAGATTGATTAAAGACTCATTACTCTGATCCAGTGCTTCTTCGGTCGCGCTGATGGAGGGTGTGGCAATCAGGGCGCGGTAGATCTCGATAAATGGCGGTAAGTTCATTTTCATTGTTGACACACCTTAGGTCGTGATAGTATCAATATTCATGCAATAAATGTGAATAAAAATACATTAACGTTGAGCATAAAGGAACCCGATGTTGAATACGCTGATTGTAGGCGCTAGCGGTTATGCGGGCGCAGAGCTTGTAAGCTACGTGAATCGCCACCCACATATGACCATAACCGCTTTGACCGTGTCAGCGCAAAGCAATGATGCCGGAAAGTTAATCTCTGATTTGCATCCGCAGCTGAAAGGCATTGTTGATCTGCCGTTACAGCCGATGTCCGACATCAGCGAGTTTACCGACGGTGTAGACGTGGTGTTTTTAGCCACCGCGCACGAAGTCAGCCACGGCCTGGCTCCGCAATTCCTGGCGGCGGGTTGTGTGGTATTCGACCTTTCCGGCGCGTTTCGTGTTAACGATAGCGCGTTCTACGAAAAATATTACGGTTTCACCCATCAGCACCCGGACTTACTTGAGAAAGCGGTGTACGGACTGGCGGAGTGGAGCGCAGACAAACTAAAAGACGCGGATCTGATTGCCGTACCGGGTTGCTACCCGACGGCGGCGCAGCTCTCCCTGAAACCGTTGATCGACGCAGGCCTGCTGGATCTGAACCAGTGGCCGGTGATCAACGCCACCAGTGGTGTGAGCGGTGCAGGGCGCAAGGCAGCGATTTCTAATAGCTTCTGCGAAGTGAGCCTTCAGCCGTATGGCGTGTTTAACCACCGTCATCACCCTGAGATCACTACCCATCTGGGGGCGAACGTCATCTTTACCCCGCATCTGGGTAGCTTCCCGCGCGGGATCCTCGAAACCATCACCTGCCGCCTGAAACCGGGTGTGACCAAAGAACAGGTGGGCGAGGTCTTTACTCAGGCGTATGCGGATAAACCGCTGGTGCGCCTGTATGAAAAAGGTGTTCCGGCGCTGAAAAACGTAGTTGGCCTGCCGTTCTGTGATATTGGCTTTGCCGTGCAGGACGAGCACCTGATTGTGGTGGCTACGGAAGATAACTTACTCAAAGGTGCTGCCGCACAGGCAATGCAGTGTGCAAATATTCGTTTCGGCTTCCCTGAAACACAGTCTCTTATTTAAGGTGTGATGATGAACCCATTAATTATCAAACTCGGTGGTGTACTGCTGGACAGCGAAGAAGCGCTGGAGCGTCTTTTTACCGCGCTGGTTAACTATCGCGAATCACACCAACGTCCGCTGGTGATTGTCCACGGCGGCGGCTGTGTGGTGGATGAGCTGATGAAAGGGCTTAACCTGCCGGTGAAAAAGAAAAATGGCCTGCGTGTGACGCCTGCCGATCAGATTGACATCATTACTGGTGCGTTGGCGGGGACAGCGAACAAAACGCTGCTGGCGTGGGCGAAGAAACACCATATTGCCTCTGTTGGTCTCTATCTGGGTGATGGTGATAGCGTAAAAGTGACCCAGCTCGATGAAGAGCTCGGTCATGTTGGACTGGCGCAGCCTGGTTCGCCTAAGCTGATTAACACGCTGCTGGAAGGTGGTTTCCTGCCAGTGGTGAGTTCTATCGGTGTGACCGAAGAGGGCGAGCTGATGAACGTGAATGCTGACCAGGCGGCAACCGCGCTGGCGGCGACGCTGGGTGCAGACCTGATCCTGCTCTCTGACGTGAGCGGGATTCTGGATGGCAAAGGCCAGCGCATTGCGGAAATGACGGCGGCGAAAGCAGAGCAACTGATTGCCCAGGGCATTATCACCGATGGCATGATTGTTAAAGTGAACGCTGCACTGGATGCCGCGCGTACGCTCGGTCGCCCGGTGGACATTGCCTCCTGGCGTCATGCGGAGCAACTTCCGGCGCTGTTTAACGGCACACCGATTGGCACACGTATTCTGGCATAAGCATTTATTGATTTACCGTAGGCCGGGTAAGCGTAGCGCCACCCGGCAGAACTAACGAATAAAGGAACGATGTTATGGCACTTTGGGGTGGGCGTTTTACACAGGCAGCGGATCAACGGTTCAAACAGTTCAACGACTCTTTGCGCTTCGACTACCGCCTGGCCGAACAGGATATCGTCGGCTCTGTGGCCTGGTCCAAAGCGCTGGTGACGGTTGGCGTACTGACCGCAGACGAACAGCTGCAACTGGAAGAGGCGCTGAATAATCTGCTGGAAGAGGTGCGTCTGGATCCGCAGCAGATCCTGCAAAGCGATGCCGAAGATATTCACAGCTGGGTGGAAGGCAAGCTTATCGATAAAGTGGGGCAGTTGGGTAAAAAGCTGCACACCGGGCGTAGCCGTAATGACCAGGTCGCGACCGATCTGAAGCTGTGGTGTAAAGAGACCGTTGGCGAACTGCTGGTGGCTAACCGCCAGTTGCAGAGCGCGCTGGTGGAAACTGCGCAGAACAACCAGGACGCGGTGATGCCGGGTTATACCCACCTGCAGCGCGCGCAGCCGGTGACCTTTGCTCACTGGTGTCTGGCCTATGTTGAGATGCTGGCGCGTGATGAAAGCCGCCTGCAGGATACCCTGAAGCGCCTGGACGTAAGCCCGCTGGGCAGTGGTGCATTGGCGGGTACAGCATACGAAATTGACCGTGAGCAGCTGGCGGGCTGGCTGGGCTTTGCTTCAGCTACCCGTAACAGCCTGGACAGCGTGTCTGACCGTGACCACGTGCTGGAGCTGCTTTCCAACGCCTCTATCGGGATGGTTCACCTGTCGCGTTTCGCTGAAGATCTGATCTTCTTCAACTCCGGTGAAGCTGGCTTTGTTGAGCTGTCTGACCGCGTGACTTCCGGCTCTTCTCTGATGCCGCAGAAGAAAAACCCGGATGCGCTGGAGCTGATCCGCGGCAAGTGTGGCCGTGTGCAGGGCGCGCTGACCGGCATGATGATGACCCTGAAAGGGTTACCGCTGGCGTACAACAAAGATATGCAGGAAGACAAAGAGGGGTTGTTCGATGCGCTCGACACCTGGCTGGACTGTCTGCACATGGGCGCGCTGGTGCTGGACGGCATTCAGGTGAAACGTCCACGTTGTCAGGAAGCCGCGCAGCAGGGTTATGCTAACTCTACTGAACTGGCGGATTATCTGGTCGCCAAAGGCGTGCCGTTCCGTGAAGCGCACCATATTGTGGGTGAAGCGGTAGTGGAAGCTATTCGTCAGGGCAAAGCGCTGGAAGCGCTGGCGCTTGCCGACCTGCAGAAATTCAGTGCGGTTATCGGTGACGATGTGTATCCGATTCTGGCGCTGCAATCCTGCCTGGATAAGCGTGCTGCCAAAGGTGGCGTGTCGCCTAAACAAGTCGCGCAGGCGATTGCGGATGCGAAAAACCGGCTAGTTTAATTTGTGCGGGCTGATGCCCTCACCCCGGCCCTCTCCCACGGGGAGAGGGAGCAAACACTAAAAATGGCAACTTCGGTTGCCATTTTGCTTTTATCCCCGGGCTTTTTTTACGCAAAAAAAATGCGGACCACGGGGTCCGCAAAAGTTCACGTTGGCTTTAGTTATTCGAGTTTGAGAGAAACTCGTTTGACGGTGCGGGAACGTCAAGGGTCAAACACGTTCTGTCTCGTCTATGTGATGTATTATTCAACAGAATGCTTGATAGGGATAATCGTTCGTTGCTATGCTATCTATCGCCATGAACTATCGTGGCGACGGAGGATGAATAATGAATATTCGTGATCTTGAATACCTGGTAGCGTTAGCCGAGCACCGTCATTTTCGCCGCGCGGCAGATTCCTGCCACGTCAGCCAGCCCACGCTGAGCGGTCAGATCCGCAAGCTGGAAGATGAGCTGGGCGTAATGCTGCTGGAGCGCACCAGTCGTAAGGTACTGTTCACCCAGGCAGGTCTTCTGCTGGTGGATCAGGCGCGCACCGTGCTGCGCGAGGTCAAAGTGCTCAAGGAAATGGCAAGCCAGCAGGGGGAGACGATGTCCGGCCCACTGCATATTGGCCTGATCCCAACCGTTGGCCCGTACCTGTTGCCGCACATCATTCCAATGCTGCACCAGACGTTCCCGAAACTCGAAATGTACCTGCATGAAGCGCAAACCCATCAGCTGCTGGCGCAGTTAGATAGCGGCAAGCTCGACTGCGCGATTCTGGCGCTGGTCAAAGAGAGTGAAGCCTTTATCGAAGTGCCGCTGTTTGATGAGCCGATGATGCTGGCGATCTATGAAGATCACCCGTGGGCTAACCGCGATCGCGTGCCGATGGCCGATCTGGCCGGTGAAAAACTGCTGATGCTGGAAGATGGCCACTGCCTGCGCGATCAGGCGATGGGTTTCTGCTTTGAAGCGGGTGCGGATGAAGATACCCATTTCCGCGCAACCAGCCTGGAAACGCTGCGTAATATGGTGGCAGCCGGAAGTGGCATTACGCTGCTGCCTGCACTGGCGGTACCGCGCGAGCGTAAACGTGATGGTGTGGTGTATCTGCCGTGTATTAAGCCAGAGCCGCGTCGTACTATTGGTCTGGTTTATCGCCCGGGTTCACCGCTGCGCAGCCGCTATGAGCAGCTGGCAGAGGCCATCCGTAGTTCAATGGATGGCCATTTTGACAGCGCGTTAAAACAGGCGGTTCAGACCGTTTAGTGCCGCAACCCGGTAGGCTTCCGCCATGGTCGGGTAGTTAAAGGTGGTGTTAACGAAGTATTCGATGGTGTTACCACCACCTTTTTGCTCCATTATCGCCTGGCCGATATGAATGATTTCCGCCGCGCGTTCTCCAAAGCAGTGAATACCGAGGATCTCTTTCGTCTCGCGATGGAACAGGATCTTCAGCGTACCCACGCTCATCCCCACGATTTGCGCCCGCGCCAGATGTTTAAACTGCGCACGACCCACCTCGTAAGGCACTTTCATTGCCGTCAGTTGCTGTTCGGTTTTACCCACAGAACTGATTTCCGGGATGGTATAGATACCCGTCGGAATATCTTCGATCAGGTGCGCTGTGGCTTCACCTTTCACCAGTGCCTGTGCCGCAATGCGCCCCTGGTCGTAAGCCGCTGACGCCAGGCTTGGGTATCCAATCACGTCGCCCACCGCGTAAACATGCGGCAGTGCAGTCTGGTACATGCTGTTGACCTTCAACTGACCACGGCTGTCGGTTTCAAGTCCGATGTTTTCCAGCGCCAGCGAATCCGTGTTACCGGTACGGCCATTGGCATACAGCAGGCAGTCCGCCTTCAGCTTCTTACCGGATTTCAGATGCATGATCACACCGTCATCGCAGCCTTCGATTTTCTCGTACTCTTCGTTGTGGCGAATCACCACACCGCTGTTCCAGAAGTGGTAGGAGAGAGAATCTGACATTTCCTGATCGAGGAACGCCAGCAGGCGGTCACGGGTGTTGATGAGATCAACTTTGACCTCCATTCCACGGAAAATCGACGCATATTCGCAGCCAATTACGCCCGCGCCATAGATAATCACATGACGTGGTTCGTGGTGCAGGCTAAGGATGGAGTCGCTGTCGTAGATGCGCGGGTGCGAGAAGTCCACGTCGGCCGGATGGTATGGGCGTGAACCGCAGGCAATCACAAATTTTTCGGCGGTGATGGTTTCAACCGAACCGTCGTGGCATTCGAGTGCCAGGGTGTGTTCATCTACAAAGTGCGCGTTGCCCTGCAAAATTTCGCAGTGGTTACGCTCATAAAACCCCTGACGCATCCGCGTTTGCTGGTTAATGACGGTATCCGCGTGATTCAGGATGTCGGCAAAGGAGGAACGAAGAAGTCGGGAGTGGTCGCTGTAAAGAGGGTTCTGGTTGAATTCAATAATGCGGCTGACGGCGTGGCGGAGGGCTTTGGAAGGGATGGTGCCCCAGTGGGTGCAACCGCCGCCAACGTTATGGTAGCGCTCAATGACCGCTACTCTGGCTCCCTGTTTCACCAGTCCCATAGCAGCGCCTTCGCCGCCGGGGCCGGAACCAATAACTATTGCGTCGTAATCGTAGGAATGTGGCATGGTAAGGCTTACCTGTTCTTATACATAAAAGCAACAGGATCATAACATCATTGCCTGAGTAACCCAATTATCGTTGTGCTTTTTTCGGGCAGTGGAGCACAAACCGCGCGTAAACAATCATTCACAAAGCCAGGCAAACAGATTAATTTTATTCTCTGGTATAGTGCCATCAGACCTTTGGAAGGATTCAGCTATCGTGATGGGCGTAAGAGCACAACAAAAAGAGAAAACCCGGCGTTCGCTGGTGGAAGCCGCATTCAGTCAACTGAGTGCCGAGCGGAGTTTTGCCAGTTTGAGTCTGCGTGAAGTCGCACGCGAGGCCGGGATTGCGCCAACGTCCTTCTATCGTCATTTCCGTGATGTGGATGAACTGGGCCTGACTATGGTGGATGAAAGCGGCCTGATGCTGCGTCAGCTAATGCGCCAGGCGCGTCAGCGTATCGCGAAAGGCGGCAGCGTGATCCGCACCTCCGTGTCGACCTTTATGGAATTTATCGGCAATAACCCCAATGCGTTCCGCCTGCTGTTGCGGGAGCGTTCCGGGACGTCGGCCGCATTTCGTGCCGCTGTTGCGCGTGAAATTCAGCATTTCATCGCGGAACTTGCCGACTATCTTGAACTCGAAAACCATATGCCGCGTGCATTCACAGAAGCACAGGCCGAAGCAATGGTGACAATTGTCTTCAGTGCGGGTGCCGAAGCGCTGGATGTGAGCGTGGAGCAACGCAAGCAGCTCGAAGAGCGGCTGGTATTGCAACTGCGGATGATTTCCAAAGGCGCATATTACTGGTATCGCCGTGAACAAGAGAAGTTAGCACATCAAACCGATGAGTGAAGGTGAGTAATGAAACAGTCAGGTCAGGATAAGGGTACGTTGTTGCTGGCATTGATCGCTGGCTTATCAATTAATGGCACGTTTGCGGCTGTTTTCAGCTCGATTGTGCCGTTCTCGATTTTCCCGCTAATCGCGCTGGTTCTGACGGTTTACTGTCTACACCAGCGTTATCAGAACCGCACCATGCCGGTGGGGTTACCGGGGCTGGCCGCCGCCTGCTTTATTCTGGGCGTGCTGCTGTATAGCACCGTGGTGCGCGCAGAGTACCCGGATATCGGCTCTAACTTCCTGCCTGCCGTGCTGTCTGTGGCGCTGGTGTTCTGGATTGGCTCGCGCATGCGTAGCCGTAAGCACGAGCTGCCGGAGTAAGTGAATGGGGTGTTGTAGGCAGGTGGCGCTTTGCTTACCTGCCCTACGGGAACCCCATTACTTCGCAGTAAGCAGCACACCGCACTCCATATGGTGCGTATACGGGAACTGATCGAACAGCGCCAGACGTTCAACCTTGTGCGTCTGGCTTAATGTTTCCAGATTCTTGCACAGGGTTTCCGGGTTGCAGGAAATGTACAAAATACGCGGGTACGCCTGCACCATCTTCTCGGTTTCACTGTCCAGGCCACTGCGCGGTGGATCGACAAAAATTGTCTCGCACTGGTAGCTCCTGAGATCGATTCCCTGCAGGCGATTAAACTCACGCACACCGTTCATGGCCTGCGTAAACTCTTCGGCCGCCATACGGATAATTTGTACATTATCGATATGGTTAGCGGCGATGTTGTACTGTGCGGCGGCGACAGACGGTTTGGCAATTTCGGTGGCCAGAACACGCTCGAAGTTACGTGCCAGCGCCAGCGAGAAGTTGCCGTTACCGCAGTACAGTTCAAGCAGGTCGCCCGTTGAGCCTTCCGTCGCATTCAGCGCCCACTCCAGCATTTGCACGTTCATCGCGGCGTTCGGCTGGGTGAAGCTGTTCTCCACCTGGCGATAAATCATCTCTTTACCCGCCACCGGCAGACGCTCGTCGATGTAATCCTGATCCAGCATGATTTTGGTTTTCGTCGCACGGCCAATCAGATGGACATTGATGTTCTGCGCCCGCAGCACATCGCGCAGGGCTTCGGCCTGCTCGCGCCACTCGTCGTTCAGCGCCTTGTGATAGAGCAAAGAGACAATGGCCTGGTTGCTTTGGGTGGTCAGGTAGTCAATCTGGAACAGCTTGTGGCGCAGCACGGGGTTGCTGCGCACGCCGTCGATCATCAGCGTCATGAGCTGGTTAATGAGTTCGCTCGCCGCCGGGAAGCTGTCCACGCGGATACGGGATTTCGTCTGCTGATCGAAAATAATGTGGTACAGGTCGTCACCATCGTGCCAGATGCGGAACTCTGCACGCATACGGTAATGGCTGACAGGCGAACGGAACACCTCGGGAACGGGCGCGTTGAAAGGCGTCATCATACTTTGCAGGCGGACAACTTTCTCTGCCAGCTGCGCGTCGTACTGTTCTGTCGGGAGGTGTTCGGGGGTCATGATGCGTCCTGAGTGATAAAGAATTACGCGGGGATTGTAGGCATTGTTCAGGGGATGTCCAGATTTAATGGCGCATGGCTGTCTGGACATCTATACGTGTCTAATTGTAGCATTCTGTTTCCGGTCTCCTGAGAGTGAAAAGGGAATCCAGTGTAAATCTGGAGCTGACGCGCAGCGGTAAAGACTGGCGGGATGAGAGTTGTAGACACTGCTTTATATACACAAAGTCCTTCAGGTAGCTCACGCAGAGGTAGCCTGAAGGATGAAATGGGCGGGAAGTCTTCATCCACAACACGCCACCTAGCCCGAAGACCTGCCGGGATCACGTCGCATTTGGTTTCATCATCGCGTGCTATAGATGAGGCCTGCGGCATCCTTCTTATATTGTGGATGCTTTAACAATGATTAAAAAAGTATCGCTGTGTACGGCATTGTCCGTCACGGCATTTTCGGGCTGGGCGCAGGATAGCTCAGACTCGCTGGTGGTGACTGCAAACCGTTTTGAGCAACCTGTTAATACCGTTCTGGCACCAACGTCTGTTGTGACGCGTGAAGATATTGAACGCTGGCAGGCAAAGAGCGTTGTTGAAATCATGTCGCGCCTGCCGGGTGTAGATATCGCACAAAGCGGTGGACTGGGAGCAACTTCATCTACCTTTATTCGCGGTACTGAATCCCGCCATGTACTGGTGCTGATTGATGGTGTTCCTCTGAACAGCGCCGGGATCAGCAACGTTCCCGATCTGAGTCAAATTCCGACCTCGCTGATCCAGCGCATCGAGTACATTCGTGGCCCGCGTTCGGCCTTATATGGCTCCGACGCGATTGGCGGCGTGATCAACATCATCACCGGTCGCGATAAGCCGGGGGCAGAAATCTCTGCGGGCGTAGGTTCTAAGGGTTACCAAACCTATGATGGCTCCTTCCAGCAGGTGTTTGATAAAACCAAAGTTACGATGGCGGGTAACTACACCTACACCCGTGGTTTTGATATCGCCGCGCTGGATGCGCCACGTCAGCCTGACCGCGATGGCTTTATGAGTAAGTCGCTGTACGGCTCTGTGGAACAGCAGATTACCGACAGTGTGAGTGGTTTCTTCCGTGGCTTTGGTTACGACAACCGCACTGCCTATGACGGTTACGATCACTATGATGCAAGCTTTATGGTTGATGGGCGGCCGGATACTCGTCAGCTCTACAGCCAGAACTGGGACACGGGTCTGCGTTACAACCAGGGCATTTTCAAGTCGCAGCTGGTGGCGGGTTACGGCCGCAGCAAAGATCAGAACTATGATCCGAAAAAAGGACGCTACGCTGATTCCGCAACAACGGATGATGTGAAGCAATACACCACCCAGTGGCTGAACACCGTTGAAGTGGGTCACGGCAACATCGGGGCGGGTCTGGACTGGCAGAAGCAGAAGACACAGGCCGGAACGGGTTACCTGGATAAAGGTTACGAGCAACGTAATACCGGCGTGTTCCTTTCAGCAATGCAGCAGTTCAACAGCGTGACGCTGGAAGCGGCGGCGCGTAATGACGATAACTCCAACTTTGGCAACCACGGAACATGGCAAACCAGCGCTGCGTGGGAGTTCATCGATGGGTATCGCCTCATCGGTTCTTACGGTACGGCTTATAAAGCACCAACCATGAGCCAGATCCACAGTGCGAGTTACGGCAACCCGGATCTTAAGCCAGAAGAGAGTAAGCAGTGGGAAGGTGGCTTTGAAGGTCTGACGGGGCCGGTAAACTGGCGCGTGACAGGCTATCGTAATGATATTGATAACCTGATTAGCAGCGATCCGCATACTTATCGCTATTACAACGTTGATGAAGCTCGTATTAAAGGCGTGGAAGCAACGGCGCAGTTCGATACTGGCCCGGTAGGGCATCAGATTTCCTATGATTATGTCGACCCGCGTAATGCCAAAACGAATGAAGTATTGGCTCGTCGTTCTAAGCAGCAGGTTAAGTATCAGCTGGACTGGCAAGTGTGGGATCTCGACTGGAACCTGGCCTACCGTTATCTGGGTACCCGCTATGATGTCGCGTTTGATCCAAACACTTATGCATCAGAACGCGTGAAAATGGGCGGTGTAAGTCTGTGGGATGTCGCAGTTTCATATCCTGTCACCTCACATCTGACAGTTCGTGGTAAAATAGCTAACCTGTTCGATAAAGATTACGAGACAGTTTATGGCTACCAAACTGCAGGACGGGAATACACCTTGTCTGGCAGCTACACCTTCTAATCCGCGTCCCACCGTGCTGGTGTTTGATTCCGGCGTCGGTGGGCTTTCGGTCTATGATGAGATTCGGCATCTTTTGCCGGATCTCCATTACATTTACGCCTTCGATAACGTCGCTTTCCCTTATGGGGAAAAAAGTGAGGAGTTTATTGTTGAGCGTGTGGTTGAAATCGTCACCGCTGTGCAAAAACGCTATCCCCTGGCGCTGGCGGTCATCGCCTGTAACACGGCAAGTACGGTCTCTCTTCCTGCATTGCGTGAAAAATTCCAGTTCCCGGTTGTGGGCGTCGTCCCCGCGATAAAGCCTGCTGCGCGTCTGACGGCGAACGGCATCGTCGGTTTACTGGCAACGCGTGGCACAGTGAAGCGTCCTTATACGCGTGAGCTTATCGACCGTTTTGCTAATGAGTGCCAGATTGCGATGTTGGGTTCGGCGGAACTGGTGGAGATGGCGGAAGCGAAGCTGCACGGCGAGGCGGTATCGCTTGAAGAGCTGCGTCGGATCCTTCGTCCGTGGCTGCGTATGCCGGAGCCACCGGATACGGTAGTGCTGGGCTGCACTCACTTCCCACTATTACAGGAAGAGTTGTTAAAGGTTCTGCCAGAAGGTACGCGCCTGGTGGATTCCGGTGCCGCTATTGCACGTCGCACGGCCTGGCTGCTGGAACATGAAGCGCCAGATGCAAAATCTGCTGATGCGAATATCGCTTTTTGTATGGCGATAACAAAAGAGACTGAACAACTTTTACCCGTTTTACACCGTTATGGGTTTGAAACGCTCGAAAAACTGGCGTTGTAGCACGGTTTTGAGCAAAAAAGAGACGGTTGAACGTTTTTTTTAAAAGAGGGGTTGTCAACGTCTGAGAACTCCCTATAATGCGCCTCCACTGACACGGAACAACGGCTTACAGGCCGCCGGGTTAGCGGGGTTCAGAGATGAACGCCAGCAGAGAAAAGTGAAAATAATCGCTTGACTCTGAATGAGGAAAACGTAATATACGTGACCTCGCAACGGTGAGCTGAAAGCCGCGTTGCAACTGCTCTTTAACAATTTATCAGACAATCTGTGTGGGCACTCAAAGTGACATGGATTCTTAACGTCCTCGGACGATAAATGAATACCAAGTCTC
>NZ_JBIMRC010000026.1:0-73734 GCF_043945575.1 Enterobacter cloacae complex sp. 2024EL-00214
ATGGTGGAAAAAATAGCCTAAATAGGCTGATTCGATGTGTTTGCGGGAAAAAAATCGGCCCAGATCCGCGAAATTTTAATCAGCGAGTCAGCTTGGGAAGAAATGACCTGCTTATTCGCACCTTCCCTAACAGAGCCGCAAGCAAAATATTTGTGTCTTCTATTCTTTCGATTTGAAGCATTTGTAATCTTAAATCAAGTGCCTGCATTCTTGCCTGCTCATGCGCAGTTTCTTTTTCATCAGCACTACTGATTTTTACCTGCCAAGCGTCAGCACCTGTTGTATCCGCATAGCGTGAATAGATCTCATATCTTAACATTTCCCACTCTGAAGGATTATCCGGGAATGTTGTGCCGGGAAATAAGGTCGCATACTTGTTTTTTACGGAAGCATCTGACCAAGCAAGGTTTGCTCCCTGCGTAGAACCTAATGCGGATCCTATTTTGGCTCCTCTGGAGTTCACTGATACATTACTTGCTTTTTTCATTGCCAGTACGGAATCAATGGCGTTTGTTCCAGCAGTGCTTCTGGAGACAAAGCTCGAAAAGGCAGATAAATATTCTCGACCTTCATTTGTGTCTTCTAATCCTTTGTTCTTCAATGGTTCAACGGGCAAGTTCCCTATAAGATTTCTTTTTGCTGCTTCAGCAACCTCAATCTGCTCAACAGAATAGGACTGATTCGAAACCTTATTAGACAATGCTTCGGATTTAGATAATGGTGGTGTAATTAGGCTTGATGCCGACTTATCTTTATCAGGATACTGACCTATAGTATTGCACCCACCTCTGTTATATTTCACATCATCTTCAGAGCAAACATTTATTGATACTCTGCCCATGATGTTTTTCTTGGCCTCATTTATTCCGGTATTTGCTTGTGTAAACATCTTAACGCTGTTTTCAGATAAAGCCTCTTTCGCTGAGCTTGTATTCGATCCTGCTGCACCACGACCACCTGCGCTCGTGACTTCTTCACAGGCGTTAGCATCAGGTATTCTCTTTAAGATATTTTTCATACGCTGTTCTTGGATTGCCTGACTGGCATTACTGACAACAGCATTCTTCTGATTCTCATTTGCTGTTATGGTTGATTGTGCCAGCTTGTCGTTCATTGAAACTAATGTTTCAATTATTCCATTGCCCATAGATTGGGGTGAAGCCCCCATAAGATACGGTGTCAAAACCTCTTCTGTGACGGGCCAGACAGCAAAAGCTGTATTTGTATACAACACAGAAAAACACAAAGCTGAAACCACTGTTATTCTCTTTAGTTTAAATTTATTATTCCTCATCACAACACTCCTATCAACTTATTACCTTCTTTATTATTTAACCAATTAAATATAAGCTGTCAATTTTGAAAAAAATAATTTATTGGCATTGGTGCGGAAAAGTAGTATAACCAGAGTGTTATAAATTAAACGGAGTGAGTGTCATGGTTGAGGAAGTTATTTTCCCGCAAGAAAAACAACAGATTCTGGATGAAATAAACGGATGGCTTACCACTGTCTATCCTTATAAAAAATCACCCGCATATCTTTGTGACCCGATTGATAGAGCCAGCAATTTTTTCCGTATTGATACTCACAGGAAAAAGTTCAGTATTTATCTCAGATTTGGGAAGACATGGGCATCCTCTCAGAATAAATCTATCGTCATCGCAAAAATCCGCTTTGAAAAGGAACGTTCAGGTCATGGTTCAACGTTGCTAAATTTATTGGCAGTTATAGCACAAAAATATAATTATGAAACGATTGCCATTGAATCAGTTAATGATAATAGTAGGAATTTTGCTTTGAAATTTGGTTTTTCAGAATATCAAACCGATAATGATTATATCATTACAACTGACAAACTTGCCACTGTACTTAAAAAATCACATGAATCAACGCTTACCTTGGGGTAGAATTCATGAGTCATACAGTGTTATGGCTGTTTCAAATTAGGGTCCTATCCCCCACACGAAATATGATAACATTTCTTATACAATATATTTCCCTGAAAAATAAGGAGTTGCTGATGCTAAGAATTGAAGTAGAAACAGCAAAGTTGACTGTTGGAAACAGTGAATTTTTAATCGAAATACCAAAATCATTATATGAAGTAATTTCAAGTCAAAATAAAAAGGACCAATTAACAACGATAAAAAATAATGAAGCAGAAAAAATAGAGTATTTTTTAAGAGATAGATTATATTTTGACATAAGGCCACCAAGTAAAAGACAAATGGATTACATAATAGCAATAGCAGAAAAATTAAAAATAAAAATTAATAAAAAAGTATTCGAAAGCACATCCATAGCAAGTTCCTTTATCGATAAGTATAAAGATGCTTTTGATAAAAAAGTAGAAGAAGAACAACAAGCATGGGTTGAGTATCAAAAAAGTGATGAATATAAAATTCTTCAGCAAGTTGAAAAAGCAATAAAACGACATTTTATAAGATATAACACAACAAGAAAAAAATTAATTGCAAAGCAGCTGGTTGAATCTGGTTTATCTATTAATGACGTCGCGGAAAAAATAGGTGTCACAACAACCACCATTAATAAATATTTGTCTGAGGTGGCAGATATAACTGATAAAGCTATCACCAATGTTAGTTCATGGATAACATTCCATTATTTATTATCAGGAATGGTATTCTCTAACAAAGAAAAATTAACCCCTAGCGAATGGAGAGACACTTTCATAAATTTATCAATGAAAAATAGATGGTATGAAGAAGCTTGGTTTTTTACAGAAGAATAAAACCATATCAGAGTAATATCTTTATTAAAACAGGCTGTGGCGATATTTTATTTTCGATGCAGCCATTTCAACTTTGTTTATAAGGGAAAATATAAAGTGAGTTTCATTGCAGATAATAATCAGTTAGAAAGAGGACCGAAGCCCTCTTAATATCACATTCCATCATTACCTTCTTTTGATGATGAACTACCACCGGAAGATCCACTACCGCTCCCTTTCTCTGGAGCCTTAAAGCTTTCAATTGGTGAAGCTTGGGCCTGAAGATTTATAGGCAACAACGGTCTGTTATGCTCACCAAATGATACTGCCCTGTTAGCAGCCTTTTGAGCTACATTCATATAACCCGCTGCACCTGCTGTATCACCAACAGCATCTGCTGCCTCAGCCGCATTGTAAGCCGAGTTAGCACTTTCAAGAGACTGATATTCATCCTGCTGATCCAGTGGGCCAGCATTACTCATATGAGTTCTGAATGCAGATCCCGTATCATTGGCTTTATTAGCTGCCTGTACTTTCCCCTGTTTAGCCTGTTGCTGTTGTTGAAGCTCACGTTGCTGTTCACGGTCTTTGTTGATTTGCGCATTCCTGAGCTGATTACCCATCGCATTTGAGGTATGAGAAACCTGATCCAACACGGTTTTGGTAAACATAGCACCTTCGACACCTTTTGATGCCGACTGTGCGTAACCCGACATGCTCTGACCACCATGAACACCAAGCCACTTCATAATTTCATCAGGGATGATGTGAATCAGTGAAAGTGATTTCTTCACTACCGTGAACATCATCGCAATATAAACAGCAATGAGAGCCAGTGACTCGATGATACCTATCCCTGCATTGGCTGACATCATGCCAAACGCGCCGGAGAATGTTTCATTGACGATCCCACCAAGGATAGGGAGCATCGTATAGGCTGCTATCAATCCTGTTATCATTAGCGCTGGTCGCATGGTTAACGATAAAACCAGACCATAACCAGCGCCACCACGACCCACTACGCCATCACCGTCTGGATGTAAATGTGTTATTACCCATAATGGTGCTGCGACCATTGCTTCAAGGCACAGGATCATCCAGCCGACGCAAACACCAAACCACATGACGTAAGGCAACATAGGAATAACGACGGCTAAAGTATCGCCAGCTATCCATAATGGGATAACCAGTGGCATAACAATCCCCATAGCGCCAAATGCACCTGATACCCAGCTTGCAGTCGCTGATGTCCATGCGCCAAGGCCTGCGCCAACAACCGCAGAACTTCCTAATAACGTCCAGCCAGCGGCACTGATTGTATCCCCAAGCCCTTTAACGGCTAATAACGGGTTTATCGCCTGTAAATTGGCAGCGGTTGTGTCGGTTGAAAATGAAACAATTTTCCCTTGCTTTCTTCCATTAATAACGCTGGAACTGAGAAAACCCGCCATTGCACCAGAAATACTCTTATTGGCTTCACTTTGAAGAGAAGAAACTATTTTTCCAGCATCATCTGTTTTAGGGCCAGCGCCACTTTTACCACTGGTATTGGCTTCCGTTCGGTTTTGCGCATCAATACCATTCGCATATCTTGAAGCTGTCGTTGATTTCGCCATATCCTGAGCCACTTTTGCCATAATCGCGTTCAGGCTGTTATCGAATATATCTCCGTATTCCATTGTCGCTTGCCCACCTACAGGAAGATTATGAGCTGCTCCATTAATCGCATCCTGCACACGGATCAGTTTCATACTCCATGCGCCAGCCATAAACCATCCGTCTTTCTGGACATTCTCTTTGAAATCATCCCACTGGTCGCCAGTGGAGAAAACTGTTCGTACTGCAGTATCAATAATGGATACATATGAGGCCGTTGCGCTGTTTATTCCGGTCTGAATATCAATATTATTATCGGCCACATACTTTTCAGCCAGCGTTTTCATACTATTATCAAGACCGATGAATGCGGCATTGTGTGCCTCAATAACATCTGAAATATTCGTCTTTATATCCTGTGGCATATAAGCCATATACATGCCGCCAGCAGCAATGGTAGCCTGAGCTTTAGCCTGTTCGTCATAAGAAGCTTTGGCCTTCGGGTCTGTAAGCGTGATGCTTCCACATGCAGCCTTGGATACCAGTAAATTCTTATTCATATCATTACCGGCATTGCTGGCTCCATAGCTGTATGTGTATAAATAGGCACCTTTCTCCGGTGTCATTTCAAACGCAGGCGTGACGTGTGGGAAGGGATCGGCTGCTGCTGATTTCTTCCATAATTCTCCCGCCTTTAACATACAGACGTTATTGATAAACGCAGTTTTCGCTATACGGTCAAGTTCCTGATAAGACGCTGATGTCGTGATAACTGCTCCATCTGAGGGGTTGGAGGCATACGTATTCCAGACGCTATCCGCCAGACCGACTCCCTGATTAATCATCCACAGCACCATAACCTGAGCGGCACAGAAACCACCTGCTGCCGGAAGTATCATTGCCGTGCCTAATGCAGTTCTTACGGGCAACCACATGGAAGACCATTTCTTACCCAACATTTCTCCATCATGTGCCGTTGACATGGTTCCGGCAATCAGCGTGTAGGCAGCTAAAATACCACCAACCAGCAAAACGGCGCTGTTAAGGATTGTCATAGTGCTGGCTAAGGGACTTTCCGCTAAATTGTCGGGGAATAAGATATCCAGAAACCACAGCTTTGATTTGTCTGTATCCGGGACAGTAAATAAATCGGCGGCATAAGCTGACTGAGTTAATAACAGGCAAAATAATATTGCTACTAATATCGACATTTCTTTTTTCTTTATATTTATCATCATTACATTCCTTTGCCTCTTACTTCATTGAATTACTGATGCTGCTCCAGACATCGTTTCCGCTTACTGTTACTCCCGATCCTGACGAAGAGCCTGTTCCTGTAGAAACACTTCCACTTGCGATATTCCCAATCACGGGCATATCAATAGAAATACTTTCGGATATACTTCCGGTCAGTTGACTGACTTTTTCTCTCGCAATCGAACAGGCTTTACTTATTGCTGCTTCCTTTGTTTTTTTAATTATTGAATCCACAGATGGCAGGCTGATGCCAAGGTTTCCCACAGGCCAAGCGTCCGTACAACCAATCGTCTCAAGCGACTGATTGATGTTATCCATGAAATTCTTCGCTACCGGCTCTAACTGAGCCGCATCCTGCTTCATGGCGTTATATTGCACTTGTTTTAATGATGAGCTGACATCCGGGCTACAGACTGCTGCGTTAGCCGTGGTTGCTGAAATTAATATTGTTGCAGGAAGGATTATTTTGAAAATGTGGACACAGACATTTGTTCGCCATTTCTTTTTATTAAGTTTATACATTTGATACTCCTTTGATTTATTACATTTTATTCACCATGTTTTCTTCTTGTGATTAAATAAAAATACAATGCCTTATTAATATATATTAAATAAAATGGAATTAATCAAGAGAATGATAATTTAATTTGACAATGACTTTATTTTTGATTACTGTTTAAAAGTAAATGAATGATTACTCCAAAAAATTTATTACAATACTCTGAAGAGGCCAGTTTATCTGGCTTCTTTTAATTTAATAATGATTTCACCTTCCACATCCCAATGTTTAAAATATGAATATATGTGTATAAAAAGTTCAGAGAAGTCGCGTTAATGGATCACTAAATATTATCCCAATCTAACGGTTCTTCTGGTGGCACAAGACTTGTGTTCTCTACAGAAGGGATTTCATTTATACTTTCACTCTTCACTAACCCTTGAGACTTTTTAGCCTGCAATCTTGCGATTAACAAATCTATGTCATCTTGGTTATTAACTTCTTGTATAACTGCTTCAATTGACCTGTTTTTATCTTTAAGTGTGCTATTGCCGCCGCCATTGACGACTATGCTTTCGGGTTGTTCTTCCATTGCTTCTTTCTTTTTTATAATCTCTGATACAAAGCGAGCACGATCACCATTGAAGACAATAGCAGGGTTTATGAAATACCAGTTTTTCTCATTGGTTTTAGCAATAATACGTTTTTCGATGAGTTCTTTGATCCCTCTGTAAAAGATAGATTCAGACAAGATAAAGTGATCTATCTTTTCCGCAAGAGACATTGCCTTTTTACAGCTCAGGTAGAAATGATCTTTGCCTATCGCATCCTGATATATTCGTAAAAATATGAAAAACACTTTGTATGCTGTTTTCGTGAGATCAAAGTATGCTTTTATCTGAGAGGTATAGAGTTTAATGAACTCTTCTTTATCGACCTCTTGTGTATGCACGATATTGGCAAAGTAGCTTTTACCTGTATCTTTCTTTTCGATAAGTTCTGTGCCTCTTGAAACGGTCAGATTTTTCTTTCGTGTTTCAATCTTTAGCTCTGTCTCAAAGCAAAAAGGATTTAATCCTAAATCTAAGTCAACGTCTATTTCATTCATTTCATTATTACCTCTTGTTATTTTATTTATAATAAATTAAATACCATGCACAAAAAAGATATCAAGTTTTTTGCATATTTTTTTGCGAAAATATTTTCAAAATCGCAACTATTCCAGTGACGATACTTTAAAGCACTGTCGTTTTTAAGCTAAAAATGACATAGAAACTGACTGCAAAGTCAGGAAAGCTCACCGTGCAGTCAGGAATACTGACTATAGAGTCAGGAACACTGACTGTACGGTCAGTCGTATATTTCCATTTTAAGCCTTATGCCGTAAGGTCTACAGACCGGTTTTTTCTTAATTTAATTTTGCAAGAAGTAAGAGATAATACTTAATAGGATTAAAAGAAACCGGGCGATTTTTATAATCGCCATACAGGGTTTCAACATTTTAAATGATTAGTTTTTTTGAGTGCAATATTTATTTTTATTGCGAAGCATTTCTTTCTATTTCACTAACATCTTTTTTTTGAAAATCACCACCATCTATGAGCTGAAGCTCATGTGCTGACGCACGGCTACGCCCTCACTCTGACATTGATATATTTTTTTTGATAAGGTCGTTTCAATATTTTCTAGTAACGATGAAAAGATCGGTTTAGATCGCTTTATCATCCAGTTATAAAATTGATCTTATGTTTTAACATAGCATTACCGCGATAAAATATAGCATTTGCTCTTAAATATAGAGAAAAACCATATTCAAAGAGGCAGCACTTAGTGATTGTTCAAGACAATCACATTGCTGGAACAGGGTTCATCCCTGTTTAAGATATGGATTCATCCATAAAAAATTGCGGCGTAGCCGCTAATCGCGTTAAAGAAAAAAATTATAGATTTACTAGTAAGTTGGCAGCGCTTCGTGATTGTTTAAAACAATCACGAAGCTGAAATATAAAATACAGAAAAATGAAAGCAACTTATAAAACAGGTTCATTGTAGAAAAGAAACCAATGCAATAAAAAGTAAAACTGTACCCCTAAAATACCTCTGCATAGTTATTCTAAGCTTCGCTAATTGAATAATTAAGAAGAAAAATGCTCACAGGCCAGTTATAGCTTTAAACCAAGTACCGACATCCGGGAGTTAAAGTCCCGATTCCCGGTACTTAAGTTGATAACTATTCTTAAATAAAAATGTTATAGTGTTATTTATATATATGCTGTCGCACTACAGTTTCATAAATAAAAACATTAAGTGTTAGTTATTTTAAAAAATATAAACTTTAAGTATTGACTTGCATGCAAAATATAGTATTTACTTAAATGTATAACTAAAAAAATAAAGGGGTAAATACCATGATAGAAAATAATATACAAACTGAAGTAAAAAAATCAAGAAGAGGTCTCCCTCGTCATACTAAGAACCCATTTCTTAATGATACAAGTCTACATACAAAAAACTGGCGTCAGACATATTACTACAGGAAAAGATCGATTAGCATTAGTTAATGAAAATACTGGAGAGCAAGTTGGTAATGGCGGTTTCTATCAGGCTATGGAGGTTGATAAGACACAGTTCGTGAAACTTTATGTTGATGGAGTATCTGCTATTGAAGGACTGTCTTCATCTGGTAAAAAAGTTTTCAAGACCCTTTATCTTGCTATCAGAGATAATAAGGATACTGATACTATTTTGATGTCATACGATATTGTTGATCAAGATGTCGTAAAAATATCAAGAACAACATATTTCAAAGGCATGAAGGAACTTGCTGACAAAAAGTTTATTGCAGAGACTATGATACAGAACTATTATTTTATTAACCCGGACTATATGTTTAATGGTGACCGTTTGACCTTTATGAAAACCTATTATTTAAAGGATGAAAAATCGAGAAAAGGATAATTACAGCCCATCAAAGACATGATAAATATAATAATTTATTGCAGCATATATACATTAATAAATACTCGATTTATTGATTATATAAAATATAATATTGATGATATGGATGTTCTTTAACCAAAAAGAAACAATGAGAAAATAAAACATACTTCATTTAGATAATTATAAGGACAGCGACCAAGGCTATGATTTAATTTAGACAACTGATTATTGATATCATATAAGATTGATGGTATTTTCTGGAAGATTTTTAAGTTTCTATTGAAAATATCTTTGAACAGCTTTCGGCTATCATATTATGTGTCATTAAATAAAACGAAACACATGTGTTTTTAAATTCACAAAGCAGATTTGTAAGGATATCACCTATTACGTTAAAACTCAAAGTTCAATCCTTTCTGAAAGGTCGCCCTAACTCATCTATGTTCCAAAATCATCTGATTGCACACTTTCCCTCATATGTTCTTGACCGAATAAACCTAATAGTAGACTATGTGTATAGTTAACTATTTAGGATCATATAGACTCTGCCTCCTCTTTAGTTGAATGAGGATTAGTCTGCTATAATAGATATTTAATAGCTAAATATCTACGTTTTCTTTAAAAACTATAGCGATAGTATCTGTTGAAATCCACAGCTATGCCCTAGGAGAGAAAGTGAAAACATTCAAAGATGTATTTATAAAAATTGATGATAAATCAATAAAAGATTTTATTTCAAAGGTTACTGATGCCACAAAAAACCACTGGAGTCGAGCATATGAAAGTGAGGAAAACTCAAAATATTTAGGCGAAATTGCTTTTAGCTTTAAACGGTCAGGTGATAACATTTTACCTGATGCTGGTCTAAGCATTTTCCAGAAAGAAAATAATATTTGGTATATTCCTAATGTTGTACCTTTAGAAAAAGGACAGCTAAACTACGAGGAATATAATACAATACTTACGGATTTCTATAACTCGTGCTTGAAACCAGTTGCACTAGAGTTAAAAATTGATGTTGAAATAACCTCGGATTCCTTAACTGCAGAAGATGTTGTAGGAGATGAAGCAGGAAAGCTATTAAAACAATTTTCATCTTTAGCGAATAAATCAACAGGAAGTTCACATCCTAGTGATCAAGAAAGATGGTTTGCATTTATTGTAGAAACATGTAAAAAAGATAAACATGTGAATACTTCTGATCTTGTACGTGTATTATGTGAACAAGGTTGGAGCGAAGATTCAGCACATAAGCTAGTTATAGAGTATGAGTTTGCTCGAGATCTAATCACGTACATGGAGCGATGATTCATGTATTTATCAATAAGCAAAGTCAAAGATGAATTGTTGAAAAATGAACAACCAGTGTTTTTCTTTGACACATGTTCAATATTAGATATATTAAATTCTATCCATTTATATGGATTGTCAGAATCTTATGCAAGCAACATGCTTGAACTCATCAAAATAAATGGAAAGTCTTGTTGGTTAGTATCCTGCCAAAACGTTAACGAGGAGTGGGTTGATAATATTGATGCTGTTCTTTCCACTATGGAAAAAGAAATAAAAAAGCTAGATCGTAGTATAAGTTCGACAATTAACGTGACTAACTTAGTTTTAAATACCAATTACTCTATGCTACCGAAATTTTCAGGTCTCAGTATATCTAGTAAAATAAAGTCCTTATCAGAATCATTTCTAAATTCTTGTCGGTGTATTGAAAGAACTAATGATCATACGCTAAAAGCAATGCAGAGAGTTCGCAAACTTGAAGCACCAGCTAGAAAAGGAAAACTTGAGCCAAAAGATTGTGAAATTGTTGAATGCTTTTTAGAGTTATGTCAAGAACTACGGGGGGCTGGTTTTAATGAGAAAATCATATTCGTTACTGCAAATAAAGATGATTTTGGGTCATACAATGATCTAAAACCACCACTTGATACTCAATTTTCGTCTAATCAGGCACTATTGATAAATAGTGTGGATCATATACTAGCAATAGCAAGAGGGCAAGCATAAAAAGATTTAAAGATTAAATTTACTTATCCTAATCTGGCAGAAACGTTAAAATTATTATTCTATACAGTTTCTGCCAAGAGGTGAGTTGCTTTGATTAAGTACAGATTGTCGCTACTGCTTACTTCCCTAATATTGTGAATATTAACTTTTACCCATTAGATATCCAGAAACAGCCTTTTCTCCCTCTCCAAACATTTTTCGCCTAAAAACCACACGCCCACCTTTTGATTTAGGCCAGAATTTCTGCATACGCTCATCTACACAAACTTCATTTCTTCCTGAAGACATTTTCGTCGCCCTAAATACACACTCACCAAATGCTTTAGGTTGCTTACTTGAGGGCAATCCAACTAACGAGACAATAGCTTTGCTCATTGCAAGTCCTACACCAATATCCAGCGCAGGTAATGAATATCGCTCTGAAAGAGCTATATTAATAATGTTACGCGTATCCTCTATTGAATCAATTGCTGCTCGTCTAGCACGATACATAGCATCGGCTCTGTTATCTTCGCTCACTTTAAAAAATGCAAGAATACCATCACCTAAATACTCTGTTACTTGCCCCTGTTCAAATTCTACTGTCTTTGCTAAAGCAGGTAAAAGCGCCGAGGTTTCATAAAATACCCGTTGCAGTTGCGATACTTTAGCTGTCTTTGCAGATATTGCGTTTAATAAGTGTTTTGTTGAGTCGCGCATATCGGCAACGAAAGCAACAAACTCACTAATGATTGTCTCATCTTCAGAGACCCAAGGGTGTCCGGGCAACATTGATGGAACAGCTGCATCTATCGCATATCCTTCCAATCCTAAATTAGCTTTTGCAAGGCTTTCATGAACGACTATTGTTTTCCCACCATTTTCCCAATGCAATTCAGCCCGGTCCAGAGCGGTATTAACAATATCTTTTATCTGATCTTTTTTTGCATTATCCATAATGTTTACTTGATAGTTAAGGAGTAAAGATACAATCCAATACTTAAGGATAGCCAGACATAAATAAACTTCGTGCAAATAGCGTATCGGCAGAACTTCATTTCCCTGATATAAGTTAACTTCATTTTTTCATAAATTAACTCATGCATTATCTGCGTTTCATCGGGTAACATATCAAAAACATCTTTTACCGTGTAGTTTGCCTTTGCTTTTATAAAAGATCCAATGAATGAATACTCAATTTTAAAAACTCCATCACCGTAAAATATTCCTTTCGGTTTCTGCCCATATATCCCAGAAGTAGGATTTGATATTGAAGTTAATGCTAAAAATAAATACAACACGGACACAATCCAAGAACATATCATTATAATGATGAGCAACTTACAGATATCATATTGTTTCCACAACAACAAAACAGCGTCAGATATATCTTTCACTAACGTTATTGGCATGAAAGCAACGACAAACAGAAAACCAATTTTAACATCAATCGCCCTAATTGTACTCTGAACATCACTGATAGATTGATAGAGAAATTCTATTTTTTTGTCCATTTTGATCACTATAAAAAATAATATACACTCGAATGTACTTGCACTATTTGCAAACAATCATTATACACTAACCTATCAAAAACAAAAGGGCGAAATAATTAAATCACTAGCGTAAGATGTCTGTTTTTTTATTCCGCCTATTTAGATATAGCATTTAAATACAACCGTTAATTTGCCTTATGTTATAACAATCAACTATTTTATGATGGGGAATATTATTTTATCTTAGAAATTAACCAGTGCCATAAAGATGTATTTTCAGTGGTAGATGATGTGTTCGCCCATGACGGATTCATCAGATCGCTTGGTAGTAAATATTTATGGTCATCCTCATCAACAACTACAGCATTTAACTTATCAGCTATCTGCAACATTTTACAATAAAGCGCCTCGTCTGGATGCTTAGTCGAAATCCTTCCATCATTCCAATCAAGCCAAGGTTCATCGTGTTCACTTTGACCACTCCATATAGCAAAAAACTCCCCATTCTTGCGATCTATTGATAGTTCGTTATCATCATCAACAAGCTGGAGCCATTCCTCACTACTGATTGGATTGCTTGCGCTATCGAACCAATTATCTGTTCTTATTATATGAAGTTCCCAGCCCATAGACACCTCCGTTGCTTGATGAAGATACAATATTATGACTGGCTATTGCCAGTCAATGAGATCCACCGGTGATACACGATCACGCCCCATTTTCTCAAGCAACTTTTGCAATCTCTTAGCCCTCAAATTCTGAGCCTTTTTCTCACCAATCTCCCGATAGTATTCTTCCCGGCGCTCCGCAACAACTTTACGGAACTTCTTCAAAAGCTGTTCCAGTGTTTTGATGTCGGCAGTAGCCGCTTCAGCTTGGATTTTTCTATACATATACATAACGTAGAATTCATCAATCATATTAAACCTCTTAGTTTTATCATTCATGTTATTTCCCTCTTTCGAGGGAATACTCATTACATCTAAATATCAAACAACTGTCATTTTTAGCTTCCAGTAAATCGGATCTTCATTTTCATCCTGATTTATATTTTTTGAAACAAGTTCAATGATGTGTTCTTGATGCCAATACAATATTGTGGCTTTTAAATCTCTTCTATTAATATCAGATACATCATTTTTGATAGAGTATTTCTTCATCTCACGAGTTATCAAAACATCATATATGATGCTTGAAAGGAACCCATCATTCAAAATATCGATTGCTGTTTCAGGATGTTTTTCATAAATGGCATATATTTCATCACAGTATCCTTGTAAGATGTTGGCAATAAGTTCGTTTTTTGTTTCCTCATTACTGTTCAATATAATCTCTTTCATCTTTAATCCTTTCATTATGTTAATAGTTAGTAAAAACAATTAGTTGTTGTAAACGATATTGATGATGACGGAACCATATTCCAGATCTAACTCATCAACTAAATCGTTATTGATATGTCGATTTAAAGCACCAATCAAGTTCTTATCCCCTATCATTTCTTCTACTGAATACCCACTAAGGGCAACAAACACATCAAAGCTTTCTTGAATAGTATTTATTACTTTCGGGGTTCCTTCGCACAACATACTTACGACTACAGATATTTTATTTGTCATAGAACTTTGTTCGTTGTTGTTTACCATTTATATTTACCTCTTATATTTTTGGTTAGCCCCTTGCGGGGCAAGATTAGTTCTTATTTCCTAAAGCTGTCTGAATACTCGACTAACATGGCAGCAACCTGTTCAAAGTTAACTTGATTGATATCACCGCTATTACCCTCTTGGGCAGTGAATCTTTCAAATTTGTTCTGGATATGGTCAATCACATGGATAATAAATGGACTCATAAAATCCGGATCATTCAAATAATCATTAGCATCCCCATCGCCATTAACTTCCATGAACATACTCCAGCTTGCGGAAAACGATCTACATGCAAGGTCATAGAAT
Source organism: Enterobacter cloacae complex sp. 2024EL-00214 (assembly GCF_043945575.1). NCBI lineage: Bacteria > Pseudomonadati > Pseudomonadota > Gammaproteobacteria > Enterobacterales > Enterobacteriaceae > Enterobacter > Enterobacter cloacae complex sp. 2024EL-00214. Next base: position 14,471 of record NZ_JBIMRC010000026.1, read on the forward strand.
AGTTCGGTTGATTTATTAACACCTATCTTCTCTTTAGACATATTTATACCCTCATAGTTAAATGCTTATTTAATTCATTGTCTTTTTTATTAGCCCCTTTCGGGGCCGAATACGCTGTTGTTAACTCATACTAAAAAGTAATGCTTGAGTATGAACATATCTCATTTCACACATGACTTTATCCATATCAACATAGATAAGCCTTTCTCTTTTACCCGCTTCTTCCATATGTTCATCAAAGCGTTTTGCCAGATAATCTTTAACATGCGAAAGATATAACTCCGTTCTGTCGCTATCCAACATAATGGCTGCTAACACCTCAAGTTCTTCTTGTTCTTTATATATACGTATTCCTGTGATATAAAAATTCTTTGCCATAGCAGTAAAAATATTGGTAGATGACTCTTTGATACTTTTCATTTCATTACTATTCATTTTATTTCCTCTTGTTGTTATTAAAATATTTGTTATTCAGATACAGGACGTGAATCAGAAATGATTTTTTCAATCCATACATCAATCTCACTTTCTATAAAGGCAATAGACCTTAAACCCGTTTTAACCTGCGATGGAAAGCGACCAGCTTTAATAAGCGTATAAATCCATGTCTTTCCAAATCCTGTTCTTCTAATCACTTCTGGTAAACGGATAAGGCGTTGCTTTTTGTTTGCTACGATTTGAACCATATTTATCTCCTGTGTTAGTTGATGGAAATAATTGTATGGAGATCGCTTGTGAGAAAATAGGTTGGTTCACCAGCCCTGAACAGCCGGGAAGTTCAGGACCAGTGAATTTAGGGGATGTTTATGGGAGGTAAATACAGGGGACGTTCAGGCTTAGCGACTGTCCCTTGTTTTCTTTTTGTCTTCCGGTTTGTCATTCATGCCGATGACTTCAAGAATATCTGAGTTCTTCACATGCATGTTTTTGATGAAAAAATCGTTTAATGACTTGAAATAATTATCATTATTCAAGAACTCATAAGATAGAGGGTAATCAGTGTCTTTGATTTGCTCACTGCCTCTGGCATAACGTATATCAGGGTGTAGAAGGCCAGCCAATACAGGATACGGGATTTTCTGATTATTGAGTTGTTCCCATCCGATAAGATCCATCAACGGGATGATCTTGTAATCGAGTATCTTTTGGAATGTTTTATGACCAAAGCGGAAATCTTTTTCCGGTGGCTTGGATGCTTTCAGGTGCTTCTGCCACTGACTGATAAGCACTTTTAGGTGTTCAGCCAGATCGTCGCTGCTGGCTTCATCTAAATCAATCTCAATCAGTATCTTGTTAGCGGGGTTTAACCCGCCTTGTTTCAGGTATTCAGAGATGTATTCCGAACTCACTGAAACATCATCTTTAGGCACGTTGTTTTCTAGACGATACATCGCCCTTCCATAGTTAAACAGCGAAGTTCTTGTCATTGGCCTGACAGCATAACTGTGTGCCAGCATATGGCTGTCAGAGATCCATTTATCCTCGTGTAAGACCTTACCAGAACGGATCAGGGCATCATGGTAGATCGCCAGCATTTGGTTCTCTTCGCCTGCTGTTTCCCATTGCTGTCTGGTTTTATAGGCAAAGATCCGTCTTTCCAACTCAGCATAAATTTGTTCTAGCGTTAAGTCTTTCAGCACATCGTAACGGCTTACATCAAACCACTCGCTTAGTGCTTCAACTATCTCCGCTTTGGACATCTTTTTTGTCATTGTTTTCTCTATGAGTGTTTGTTTTGAGTTGTGATAAAGCTATCTCATTCAACAGCATGGAGAAAGTGAAAAAAATGTCAGTCAGCCTAAGATAGGGCATTGAAGAATTGAATGTGACTTGGCATCCACTTTGCTTATTATTTGACCAATGTTCGCAAATCACCGGATCATTTATACCTTCAAGGAATTTAGCCGTGACCTAAACTGTTCTTCTGCTAAGTGTTAGCAGCAGGCATACCTCGGACTTTCCTTACTGGATGGTAAAACGGCTCTATTCATACGAGCTGTAATGGCGTTAATTTTCTTTATTTTGGGTTGAAAATGAAAATTTCCCCCCCATGTCTACTTCCCCCATCCACAAGAAAATTGCACACTTAGAGGTTCGAGCAATGTCAGAACAGTTTGAAATGAAAAGAACACAGCACGTCTCTTTCAACCGTGAACAGTCAAAAACCATCGATGATGGCAGAAAAATCGCTGGTCGGTTCTCTGCAAAACCGATTTCTGTCAACCGCTTTGTTAAAGTTAATGCCATTGCGCGTGCAAAAGAAATCCTTGAGGCAGCAAAAAATGACTAAGAAGCTGGAAAAAACCATCCCTGATCATGAATACCGTGTCACTTTTGGGGTCAAGCAAGCGGAAATCATCAACAAGGCAGCCAACATTGTCAATGAAACTCCCCGTGATTTTCTGAGTAACAGCGCACTAGATGCAGCCAAGGCGCTGGTAGACGGTGACAACACCTCTAACAGCTAATAATCTATACATATCCTGACTGGGCAGAATTATTCCTCTGTCCAGTTTCTCGCTCGGCGCTTATTTATTTTCTTCATACCTTTCTGGATAAAAGATGTAAATGAACACTGACTTCTGCGGTGCTGACTAGCGTCGGTTTATACAGTGCCTACTCCTCACTCAAAGCAGCCATCACATGCATGTAGGTGTCTAAGCTTCAGCATCTATCAACTTCAATCAATGGCAATGTTAAAAATTAAGTTGTCAGTCAATAATCATCTGTTTCTAAAATAAAAAAACACAATAATGCTAACAACATAATGTTGATCATCAAACCTTTCCAGTGCATCAATAGACAACACGATATGACAACAACTAATTGTTTTTAATTGACATTTTATGGTTATGGATTAAGTATTGATGGTAAAAATGCTGGTAAAAAATCATAGTGCTTCAACAAAACCACTAAAAACAGGAGATATAGATGAAGTTCGAGTCCAGTCAGAGGAGCCAAATTTAAGAAGCCTGCTTAAGGAAACTTAAGCAGGCTTTTTGCTTTTCTGCGCAAGGTAAATGCAAAACGGAAATCTGGTTGCCGTGTTTCGTATTTACCCCCTCTCCCGCTTTTCCCTCTTATGCATTCCACTACTAAATATAATCACCAATACCAATAACACATAACTATCATTCAGCAACAATCGATCGACAAAAACTATTAATTGTATTCCGTGTGACATTCATCACAAAACAGAGTTACTCAACGTTTATTATTTACCGCATAGCAAAAGAATATTGTTCTGTCAGGAAAAACAACCTCATCATGAAGTAAATTTTTTTACTTATACGCCCTATGGAGGTAATTATTTTGCCATGGAAAGACCCATCATCAAATGCATTTTTTAGCTGGATTTACATAATATTATTCGGCGCATGGGGAGGACTTGTTAGATATCTACTTGACGTTAAGTCTGGCCAGTCTGGAAGAAATTTATTTTCGGCAATAACACAAATTATTGTGTCCGGATTTACCAGCGTGCTTTCTGGATTAATGTCACAAAGCATTGGGGCAGTATTTCATACCTCGCTTGCAGTCAGCAAGTATATCAGGTGCAATGGGCGTTGTTACCCTTAATTATTACTGAAAAAAAACTCTGGAGAAAGTAATGATAAATCATGAATTCAGTAAAACTGCTGAAAAAAATTCAAGGTGTACATAAAGACCGTTGTGAGGTAATGAGAAAAGCATTGAAATTAGCACCTGTTGATTTCGGTATCTCAGAAGAGTTAAGAAACCAAAAACAGCAGCTTGAGCTATTGGCATCAGGGAAATCACTAACCTCAAAAAGCAGGCATTTAACGGGACACGCCGTCGATATATTCGCAGTGATAAATGATACACCATCATGGGAGTTTAAACATCACCAGACAATTGCAAGTTGCTGTGTTTCAGGCTGCCAAGGAGCTATCTGTTGATGTTGAGTGGGGCGGCAACTGGATAGAAATAAATGATGGCGTCCATTTTCAGCCCTCACGAAATATGTACCCTTAAAAATATCTAAAAATGGTTATACGTTTAATTGTTTACATAGCCAGTATTGAAAAAGGAGAATTATAAAACAGGATCATATTTTATTTTTCGTAGAGAATAGAAGATAACCTATCTATCTGTACGATAAGGTTATTACCCACTGTAAAACAGTAACAACTCTTTAGGTATTAATATCTATCTATATTAATGGAGATTTACATATGTTGAACGAAACTACAAACGTGAACGATATTACGCTGACTGTAACTTTTTTCGCTGATGCAAAAGGGACTGGAGATACATATACAACCTCACAGGACAATCCTGATTTATCCACATTAGGGCTTGCTGGCACATTTTCATCTGTTACATTGCCACCTCAAACAAAAGTCGTTATGTATAGTGGCGCTAATTACACTGGCAAAACCTTAACTGTTGGGAATGGTTCTCTTGAAATTTTAAATGTTGATTTCAGTGGGACTATCGGTTGGATCGATCATGATACCCGGACGAATTTTGGTTGGGATGGAATTAATATGAATGACCAGTGTTGTTCATTTAAGCTTTATGGTGAAATCCAGGAAACCTGTCTGAGTTCATTTTTTGAATTCGATCTCGACTATACTGGCCAGGGCAATGAACCCTGCTATATCTTTGACTACCTCTACGGTGCTCAATACCTAACGTACTATAATGAAGATGACTCAAGCTTCGGTCCTGAACACAATGACAAAGCGGCTTCAGCATTAGTTTTCAGTGACCGATATGTTGATTTTTATGAGGACAAAGCCTGGGGTGGTCGGGTAACTGGATTTAATGGCTCCGGTGTGTCAGGTCGTGCCAGAATCTATAATTTTGATGGAAATATATCCTGGCTGAACAACATCGCCAGCTCAATAAAAATGGGCAATTTATCCTAAATCAGGATATTTCTCTACCTAATGGTGCGCCTCAGTTCCCTACAGAGGCCTACCGTGCAAGATTATTTAACGAAACAGAGCTATCTGCGCTAATCACTACAGCATCAGTTACTGTAAATTTGTAAAAGACGTCATTATAAAAAGCAGAAGCAATTGAACATCATGTTTTAATAACTTACTGTTCTGACTGTATATGTTAAAAGGGTTCATGTATCTGCATGAACCCTTGATGTTGGTCATGGCTTCACCACCGAAAAGGACTTGAACAGGCTTTTTGCTTTTATGACATCACTCACTACCCATCGCCTGCGCCTCGGCCTCACCTAAATCTGGTAATCAATTGCGGCTTCTTCTGGCTCCATGACCTGGCGTTTAATCTCATCCACCGACAACCCGGCATTGCACAACTCAATAAACCGCCACACGTAGTTGCGCTGCAACTGGCCCCGCTTGAGGCCCAGCCATACGGTATTAGCATCAAACAGGTGGCGGGTATCAAGACGCACCAGGTCCCCCACGTCATGCTCGCCACCGGACTGTTCCGCTACCAGGCCAATCCCCAGCCCTAACCCAACATATGTTTTGATAACGTCCGAATCCTGGGCGCTCAGCACCACATCCGGCGTTATCCCTTTGCGGTTGAAGGCCTCGTCAATGCGCGAACGTCCGGTAATACCCTGCCGGTAGGTAATCAGCGGCCATTTGCCGATCTCTTCCAGCGTCAGCGGTGAAACCTGATGAAGTGGATGATCTACGGGAAGTAATAAACTGTGGTGCCAGCGGAACCACGGGAATGCCACCAGCAGCGGATCGTTGCTCAGCCGCTCGCTGGCGATCCCGATATCTGCCCCACCGTTTTGCAACAGCACGTCAATTTCCTGCGGGGTGCCCTGAATCAACTCCAGACGCACATCCGGGAAGAGCTCACGAAACGCTTTAATCACTGGCGGCAGGCTGTAACGTGCCTGCGTGTGGGTCGTGGCGATGGTCAGTACGCCTGAAGCATCATTGGTAAAGAGATCCGCCAGGCGGCGCACATTACTGGCCTCGTTGAGGATCCTCTCCGCGATGGTCAGCAATGCCTTGCCAGGCTCCGTCATGCCAAGCAGGCGCTTACCACGGCGGATAAAAATCTCAATACCAAGCTCTTCTTCCAGCTCGCGGATATGGCGACTGACGCCCGACTGGGAGGTATAAAGCATATTGGCGACTTCAGTCAGGTTGTAATCCCGTCTGGCCGCCTCACGGATAATTTTAAGCTGCTGGAAATTCACGATTCACTCCGGCACATCTGACATAACACTATTGTTAAAGTCAGTTGAGCTGCAGAACAAATAATAAAAACCAGCATCTTATGCTTTTATGGAATATCAGCTCACGAGCTGCAGTTCACGATTTTCCAGCGATGGCTTGCTCACCAGAGACATCAAAATTTCTTTTACCGCCTGCGCCTGCGGTGACAACGAACCGCGGGCTGACATGTTCAGCGACAGCGGTAAGCTCATGGATGGTGTCGTGATCCGCGCCATCCAGCCATTTGCCGCACTGCACAGTGCACGCGCGGCAGATTCCGGCAGAACCGTGACGCCCATCCCGCTGGCAATAGCCGCGGTCAGCGTTGAGATAGAGTCAATTTCGCCAATGATTTTTGCCGTCAGACGTCGCAGCGAGAACGCTTCATCCACGCGCACACGCACGGCGCTGTAATCACGCGGCAGGAAGAGATTCATCTCTGCAACGGCAGTTAAATCAACGCTCTGCCCCGGGCAGTCACGCGTCCCTACCAGGTAAAGATCTTCTTTCAGCAGCGGCTGGCTGGTGATCCCGGCAACCGGAGAACGGTCGTAAAGCACGGCCATATCCAGCTGACCATTAAGCAGCTTGTCATTCAGTACAGACCCGCTGTTCTCGTGCAGATAAACCAGCACATCCGGCAGTTCGGCACGCACGGCCTGCAACAACGGCATGGTAATAGAGGAGGCCGCCGTTCCCGGAGCCAGCCCGATGGAAACATGTCCGCTCAGCGTATGACCCACACTGTTCACCGCCAGCTGAGCCTGTTCGCACTGGCGCAGAATGGTACGAGCATGGGTATAGAGAATTTTGCCTGCTTCTGTTGGGGTCACGCCGCGTTTTGTGCGGATAAGCAATTGCTGATCCATCTCACCTTCCAGAGTCGCCACTTGCTGGCTCAGCGCAGGCTGCGCGATATGCAGCACTTCCGCCGCTTGCGTCAGGCTGCCAATATCGACGATTTTTACGAAGTATTTCAGTCGTCTTAAGTTCATTTTGCCCCCTGTTCGAAATGCTGTGCCGGTACTGGCTGTCGTTGTTGAACAGGTTTTGCAATATGAATGCCAGTTTTTCAAAGAGGTCTGATTTGTTGCTAACCGCCTGAAAATAAGGAAACCTAATCATTGATGTTGGTTTTATTACTGAAACAGCAGTTTATGATCTGCCCCATAAGGGGTATACCCGCACCATAACGGTGCATTTCGTTGTCAAAAACGTCACTTTGCTGATTTTGTCAGCAAACGATCAAAAGGCATTGATCCACCCTTTGACAAGCACCGCTGACGTCGATAATATGCGCCCCGTTCACACGATTCCTCTGTAGTTCAGTCGGTAGAACGGCGGACTGTTAATCCGTATGTCACTGGTTCGAGTCCAGTCAGAGGAGCCAAATTTGAAAAGCCTGCTTTTAAAGCAGGCTTTTTGCTTTTCTGCGTTTCATCTCCATCGCATCTGACATAGCAATCTGCCTGCACGCGTATTGAGACCAACGTGTCAGCAGCCGAACGACATTGACCAGCTGTTGACATAAAGCACAGATCCCCTCAATCACTTACCGGTGCAGACGTAACGTACTGGCAAGAGACGATATAGCCGATATAGCACAGGCCACGCCAAACACATAGACGGCAAACTGCGCGCCCGCGTGCCCTGTTAATCCATTCAACAATGCAATTATCATCGCAACCAACGCTGCACCAATAGATTGCCCTGCAGTTCTGGCGGTTGACAGTACTCCCGAGGCCGTTACCGTTCGGTTTGCCGCGACATTTGAAAACATTTCCTTGTTGTTTGGCGGAAGGAAGAAACCATAACCAATGCCGCAAACCGCCACGCGCCACAGAAAATCCCCCACCGTCGCGGCTTCCGGCAACAAGGCCAGTGAGCCTAAACCAAGGCAAAAGACCATTACACCGACAGTAGATATCTGGGTCGGATTGAAACGGTTTGATAGCCTGCCCGCAAGCGGGGCGCAGAACGCCACGGCAACCGGCCACGGGGTAAAGATGTATGCAGATTCGAGCACGGAGTAGTGATAAGTATGCTGCAACACAAAGGGCAAGCCGACCAGTGCCATCCCCTGCGCGACAAACATGGAAACAGAAGAGAGCACCGCAAAGCTGTATTGCCTGGAACGAAATATATCAAGCGGCAATAATGGGTTCCTGGAACTCCTCTGGGCTTTTAAAAAGATGGCAAACAGCACGACAGACGCAACAGCGCAAAATATCAGCGTGCTATTCTCCCAGCGTCCAATTTGATCAACAGCAATAACCATCAAGCCTAATGCTGCCGCTGAGCTAATCGCCCCTCCCCAATCGAAACCCTTCTCTTTTTCGGTATCTTCCCCCAGGGAGATAAGCGAGAACACAACAGCAAGTCCTCCCAACGGGATATTGATATAGAACAGCCAGGGCCAGGACAGGTAAGAGATGATCAAACCACCCAACGCAGGACCAATGGCCGTGCCTACCGCGAATACCAGTGCATTCAGTCCAAATATCGTTCCCAGCGCATTGGGTGGAAAGATCACCCGATACAGACCTAATCCAACGCTTATCATCACCGCATAACTCACCCCCTGGAGTACGCGCATGGCAACCAGTACGCCAAAGGTCGGCGAAAGGCTACAGCCCAGCGAAGACAGAGTGAACAACACCATCCCGGCCGTGTAGAAACGTCGCTCCCCTATCCTTGTTCCCAGCGATGCGCAAATCAGCATCGTCGCAGCGCTGGCAACCTGATAGCCGTTGGTAATCCAGATACTGGAGGCCGAATCTACCTGTAATGCACTGGCAATAGAGGGCAAAGCAATATTGACAATGGAACTGTCCAACGACGCCATCAGAACGCCTATCAAAATAGCCGCAGCAGCCAAATAGCGTCCTGGAGTCCTATTATCAAAGGCTGGTTTTTCACAGGTATGAGCAACTTGCTCGATCATTATTTTTTCAAATTCCGCATGAGCCATGCTTTTTCCCATGTGCGAGAATAAATTTTCATAAACATAATTATGATGTTCTGTTGATCTAAAAATGCAAATAGATAATAAGACTTCACCGATAAAAATTGTGATTTGCATGACAATAAAAAGCCAGCGAATAAAATCGAGGTACTCATCGAAAAGATTGATGTCCCAGCAATATGCAGGTGAGAATAGTTGAGCAACAAGAGTGTACGATTGGCAACCTGGCAACAATCCACGCTCAATCGACAGTTCGTGGTCAAAACGTAGTTCTTACGCTGTAAGGTTCATTAACATTTGATAAAGCCATCATTTTTACTGGTTTTTTAGATAACTGAGGATGATTGCGCTCAAATTTCATACGCCCTCCCCCTGTTTTTATCATTCAATGCCAGAGATTCTAAACATAGTGACAAACTCATCGACATAAATTATAAATATTAGTGCAGTAATGAGTTAACTTTTAGCATGAGGTCCAAATGAAGATAAGTGAACTTCTTGCCTTCGTGACAGTCGTGGAGACAGGGAATATAACCCAGGCAGCAGAGCGCCTGAACCGAGTGCAATCCAGCATTTCTCACCGAATACGAAGTCTGGAGAATAACCTTGATGTCACACTTTTAGACAGAAAAACTGATGGATGCTCACCCACAGTGCAAGGTAAGATACTTTATGAGTATGCGCTTAAAATTCTGAACCTCGCAGACGATTGCAAAAAAAATATTTTCTACTCTAAAAAAAGCAAGCTGACCATAAGGGTTGGGATAATTGAATGCTTACCGCCCTATATTATTAGTTCATTGATCGATTTAGGTCAGGATCTAGGCTGGGATATCGATATTTCTATAGGAAACACCATTAGCTTACTCAGCGCCTTTGATAAAAATGAGTTCGATGCAGTAATCGTCGGTGCCGGTTTTTCCAATGCACAACATGCGCGAACCCTATTGCTCTCCAGCGAACTGGTGATTATTACTGAGAAAAATCATCCCCGCATCACTGATATATCCAGTCTGGATGGTGAAGTCTTTTTACTTAGTAGCAAAAAATGTGCGACTTCAACGCGTAATTTCAATGTACTCTTCGATGAAGGAAATATCACACCGAAACGTGTGGTTGAGTGTGGATCCTATCCTGTACTGTTTTCAGGTATTGCCTCAGGTAAAGGAGTGTCGCTCGTATTGCGTTGCTCGATCAGTCGTGAAGTACAGAACAAGATAAAAATTCATCCGTTATCCGGCCAGTTCAATGAGTTCAAAATAGAGCTTTTATCCCGTACAGACTGTGCCTACCTGGATAGCACCAGATTTACAGATATGGTAACTGCCGCCTTTCAGGATCCACGACTGTGCGATATCGGCTACTAACACGCTTATAGGGTTTCATGGTAAAACCTGTTCAAATACTATCGGTAAAGTCGCTAAACAGGGGTTGTACTGGTAATTATCCTGTAGCCATTGATTTTTCGGTTATTTCAAAATTCATTTGATAACTGATGTTCGCCCCACCTTTTATTATTCAACATCAACAATCCCGTACCCTGACTTACGTTTTTCTATATAACCGAATCCTTGTTCCCCAAAATGCATCCCACCAACAAGAATGCTGTCTGAACTGACCATATCAAGGAGCCGTACACGTGTCTCCGATGCCAATTGCGGGTCAAAATCAAAGGAGATCGATACATCCGGTTTTAACAATTGGATATGAGGAAAATGGACAATATCCCCCCAAATCAACAAACTTTCATTGCTACCCTCAACTCGGTATCCCGTATGGCCTGGAGTATGTCCTTTTAACGGAACCGAAAAAATGCCGGGAAAAAGTTCACCATCACCAATCAATCTAAGTTTATCCCGATACTTTTTGAATATACTCCGGGCTAAAATGAAATTACCTTTCACACGTTCGCTGGCAGTCTCAAAGTTTTTATCATCTTCTATATAATTAAATTCATCAGGGCTTATCAACAGTTCCGCACAAGGAAACATGGCCTCACCCTGAAAATTTATCAACCCACCGATATGGTCAGGGTGGGTATGTGTAATCATAATTGCATCAATATCATCTGGTCTGATCCCAATGTCGGCAAGATTGTTAACCAACCCGCCACCCCAGCCCTTAATACCACCAGCACCGCTATCGATTAGAATATTCCGCCCCTTTCCTTGTACCAGAAAGGTATTAATATGAACTGCATTATGCTCACGTATACAGGCATTGTCCTGAATTTTTCTACACTCAACCTCATCTACATTTGCAAGCAGTCCAAAATCAACCTGGAGGTAGCCATCGCTTACCGCAGTAACTGAAACATTACCAAGATCCCTCAATGGAAATTTTGCACTCATGATTTTCCCTTTCCTTAATTGATATATGAACCTGATGCAGAAATTCATCCAGCACTGCCCCACTACGAAAGACTTCTGACATGAATGGATATAACGTCCTCCACATTCTTGTTAGTATTATTAGAGCAATTGTCATCCCTGCTCTAATGGATAATTTCGATATCTCTATCGAAATTGTTGATGCGTGAAAGGGTCTAATGAGCAGAGGCCGCACCCGCGCACGGCCCTATACAGGGGGATTTTTCGGTATAAACAACGCGTGGAATTTGCCAGTCTTTTACGTTAGCTACACTCTGGCGGAAAAACCGGCAATATCTTCAGAGCCCAATCTTCACCGGCATACCTGACCGACGTTCCAGCACGGCACCAGCGCCTTCGGCGGTGAGTTGCGCCCGTAATGCAGGCGAGATCGGCAGTGGCACTTTATTCGTCGATTCAAATTCAGCGCGGTTACGTGACAGCGGCTCATGCACTTCTACCCAATGGCTACCATCCGGTTCAGTGGTCGTTTTGACGGGACGATCGATAAACTGCACACGCGTGCCTACCGGCACGTTATCGAACAGGTATTTAATATCATTGTTGCGCAGGCGGATGCAGCCCTGGCTGACGCGCAAGCCAATACCAAAGTTGGCATTAGTGCCATGAATAGCGTACAGCTTACCAATGTAGATCGCATACAACCCCATAGGGTTATCCTCACCCGGTGGCACGTAGGCCGGTAATGTTTTCCCCTCTTTCGCATACTCACGTCGGGTGTTCGGCGTTGGCGTCCAGCCTGGCGCTTCCTGCTTGCGCTCTACTCTCGTCACCCAGTTACGTGGCGTTTCGCGTCCTGCCTGACCAACACCAATTGGCAAAACATCCACGGTATTGCTCCCCTCCGGGTAGTAGTAGAGCCGCATTTCAGCCACGTTAATCACGATGCCCTGACGTGCGGTGTCCGGCAAAATCAGCTGCTGGGGAATGGTTAGCGAAGTACCGGCTTTCGGCAAAAAGGGATCCGCGCCAGGATTGGCTTCCAGCATGTTGCTCAGCCCTTGCCCGTACTGCGCAGCATAATACTCCAGCGGTTGGGTATTTCCTTTCGGAACGACCACCGTTAACGGGGCACCGACAAGACGGCTACCCTCAGGTGGAAGCGGATACGTAACGGCCAGAGCACAAGGGGCGACGGCGGCAAGCACCAGAGCAAGCGTGGATAAACGGATCATAATTTCCCTGTTATAAAACATGGTAGTGATAGGCTAACTATAACCTCTGGTTGAAGATTTTGTGAGGAAAGCCATACGAACAGACCATCTCTTCGCTGGCACATCATGCAGAAAAACCCGCATCCAGTAATCTATTCATGTTAAAAACCAGCACAATATGCTAAAGAAATCGTGCCAGAATAGAGAGGTTTGAACAGGTCAGGAGGACACGATGCTGGAAAATATGAAAGCATTCAGAATGGTGGTGGAGTGCCAGGGGTTCCGCGCTGCGGCGATCGCCATGAAACTCTCACCCGCCATGATAAGCCGCAGAATTGAAAAGCTGGAATGTGAAGTTAATGCGCAGCTTATCAAACGCAATTCTCGGCGCATTTCCCTGACGTCGGCAGGAGAACAGTTTTATCAGCGCTGTCAGCTGATTATCGATGAATATGAATCCTGCCTCAGGGATGTGAAAAGTCTCAGTAACGAGATCAGCGGTAGCCTCAAGGTGGGTATTCCCCACTCGATTAATAACCAGCACATCATCCCGCATCTGAAATCATTTTTTGAGCGTTATCCGAATATAAAGCTGGATATTGTGACCGGAAATCACTGCATGGAGTTGTTCAGCCACGGCTTTGATCTGGCGCTTCAGTGTGGACCGTTACCCGACAGCAACCTTTACTACACGTTGATTGGCTACTGGCGAAAACACACTTGTCTTTCGCGAGGCTATGCGCTGCAGCATGGCATTCCGCAGCATCCTGACGAACTGCACAAGCACACCTGTCTTCTGCACTTTGATAATCACCGCCGCAGCTGGAAGTTTGTTATTGAGGACGAACCCGTTGAGATCCGTCCTCATTACGTCTCCAGAGTCAGTAACAGCCTCGATCTCTGCAGTATGGTGCATCACGGGTTGGGAATATGTTACCTCCCGGACTTCACGCTGAAAGCGGGGATTGAGTCAGGCGACATCATCACCGCGCTTGATGCCTTTATGCCTGCACCGCTGCCGATGTATGTGGTGCACATCAATCCTCACCCGTCCCCCAAAGAACAGGCGTTTATTGATTTTATCCGAACCCTCAACCTTGCGACCGCCCCGGCTCCAGCATCCTGAGCGGGTTCAGGCGGGTGACAGCATCTCTTCGCTCTGCGTCAATCCCGGCGGCCTGAAACCAGCGGTGACTGTCTTCCAGCCAGTCACCGATGTCAGGCTGTCCTGGCTGACCCAAATCGGAGCTATAGACCACGTTATTCACTCCTGTCAGCACCTCATACAGATCGTCAAGTGGCTGATAGCCGAGGTAGACAGTCAACGCACATTGCTCAACATAAAGCCAGTCGTGTTCTCCCAGCGCCCGTAGCTCGCTGGCAGAGAACCCCGTCATGGGGTTCGCAGGCTGATTCAGCATAAGACGACAACCCCCTACCCGCTCGACGGCCTCAATAAGACGCAAGGTTTGATCTTTCGTGGCGTGCCCGGACGAGATCACAATGTCATGATGCCTGGCGAAATAGATTAATGCCTCTACCTCAGGGCGCAATTTACCGTCCTCATCCGCGATCGTGAGCGGTAGCCCGGCAAAATGTCGGGCATATTCGTTGCTGAAGGTTCGGGACAACGCACTCTTGTGCGCTGTGGGAATCACCGTTGGCAGATGCACCAGCAACCGGGGAGCACCGTCGAACTGATACTGACTCAACGCCTGGCGGACAACGTTGAGGTTGATCCCCCCGGCGGCTGCGTTCAGCACCACCGATCCAAACACCGGCAGTGCCATCTCCTGCATCGCGGCGGCCAGAGCGCTGACACTCCCCAGATGATTCTTTAACACCACGCCCCCCTGGTGCCGGGCGTACCGTTCTCCGGCCTCCGCTGCGGAATAACGCCGGTGATAGCTGTCCGGACGAGCATGATAGTGGACGTCAAGGAAACGCAACCGGGGGGCCCAGTAGTCAAAAAACTGACGGGTCATGCTTTCGCTTCCCAGGGAACATGGTAGCCAAGCTGTTGGCGGGCAACGTCAAGCGACGTGCCGCCATTAATGGCACCGATGATTTTCCGCTCCGTGTTCTCAACATTTTCAGCCCGGCGGATCACCTCTTCCAGATGTTCGCCAGGGATCACCAGAACACCGTTGTCATCCCCGAACACCCAGTCACCCGGGCAAACCGTCACGCCACCGATATCCAGCGCACACTGTACCGCACTGACCCGTGCCCGGTTTTTCCCGGAAACCATATAGATATTGCTGGAAAACAAGGAGTACCCCATCTGGCGGATATCCGCGATATCCCTGGCTGAGCCATAAATAACCGACCCGGCGATACCTTTTTGCAGCGCTTTGGTGGTCAGAATGTTGCCCCAGCTCGTGCAGTCTGTACGTCCGCCATTGTCCACGACAATGACCGCCCCAGCCGGTACCTCATCAATGTAATTTCCTGCATTCATAAACTGATTTTTCTCAGGCGTACAGGCTTCATACTTGACGGTAAAAGCTGGCCCCGCAATTTTTTTACCACCCGCCTGCGGCTTAATACCGGCCAGCCCACCCGCAATATACAAACTGTCCAGCGCATCCGAGATGGCAGCCGTATCCAGCGCCAGCAGGCGCGTCTGAAGGGTATGTTGAGTTGTCATGGTTGTTTTATCCATTTTGCGTTGTCAGCGTTTTCAATACGCACCAGGCGGCGTATTCCGGGAGGTTCTGCGCCAGAAGTGCTCTGTTCATCGGGAAAGTCATCTGATGCGTTTTGCCATCCTGATGGCGAACCGACATCGTCATCTGCCCCAGGCGTTCACCGCTACTCAGAAGATCGGTCAGCGAGGGGGCGACCGTAACGTCAATTTGCACCGGAGATTCACCCCGCCGGGAGCGGCACTCTGCAGGCAAGTATGTAGAGAGTTCGGCATCTGACGTTTGCCAGCGTACGCTGCACGCGTCCTGCAAAATTTCGCCTGCCGTTTTATTACGTTTGCTGACCAGATAAGGGCGCAAGGCGAGATCCAGGCTTTGCCTTACCGGCAACGGTAAAGGGCTATGCTCAGGCGTCTCAATCTGCACAATCACATAAGGGCTTTTCCATAAAAAATGCACATCCCAGGCGGAAGACGTGACTAAGGCATTGACGATGGAACCCACTTCGCTTTCACTGATCCCAATAAGCGTCCAGCTGTGTTTTTTCCTTTCAGGCTCACGTGTCCCTTTGTCTGATAACGCATCATCCAGCATCGGCAAGGCCTGAGAAGGCGGCCCCGGCAGAACAACCAGCCGGCTTCCCGCGACGTGGGCGCAAAATCCAGGTGCTGTCCCGGAGGCGTTATCCAGTACGGTCGTCCCTTCAGGGAAACGCGCCTGACGGCAGTTTGAAGGATCGTTTTTCACCCCAAACGCCCTGAGCTGTGTCTGAATGGTCTCCCACACCCCCTCGTCGTGAACAAGCGGTTTGCCGATGGCGTGTGCCACCGCTTCTCGGGTTTTATCGTCGGAAGTGGGACCAAGCCCACCACAAATAACAATCAGATCGTCCTGACCGATGCGTGAGGTAACGAGTGAGCTAATCTGCGAAAGATTATCTGCACAGGCCGCCTGAAATCTCACCTGATACCGTGATTTTTCAAGACGCTGGCTAATATGCTGCTGATTGCTGTTAACGTATTGCCCTGACAGGAGTTCATCGCCAATGGTGATAACGCTGGCGGTTTTACTAATGACTGGCTGGGTCAGTTCACGGAGGATCGCCTGCGCCATCTCGTCGGTCGTCGCCGTACCGCCTAAATCGTAGGTGGCAACCTTCCCGTCCCGAATAACGCGATCGACAACCTGCTGCAGTTTTTCCGCCTGCGGCCCAAAGCCCAGGTATTCCAGCATCAGAGCGATGGTGTAAAACATGGCGCACGGGTTGGCTTTCCCCTTCCCGGCCATCCCCGGCGCACTACCGTGTACGGGTTCAAAGTAAGCCACCTGACTACCGATATTGGCGCTGGGTGCCAGGCCAAGCCCTCCCATCACGCCTGCCGCCAGATCGGACAAAATATCACCGAACATATTTTCAGCGACAATCACACCAAACTCATGGGGCTTACGTACCAGCCAGAGGGCAATCGCATCCACATTGTGGATGTCCGCCGTGATATCCGGAAAACGGGCGGCTACCTGATGGAAAATCGTTGCCGCAAAATGGCCACTCTCACGCATCACATTCGGTTTATCCGCAAAAGTGACGCGGGTAAAATGGTGTTTGCGCGCATAGTCAAAGGCTGTCTGAAACAGGCGCTCCAGCCCATAGCGGGTTTGCAACCGCACGGACCAGGCCGCTTCTTCCGGGCCATACTTTTCAAGATTCGGGTGTTTAAGCCAGCCAGCAACCTCTGGCCCCACGCCTTTAAAATCCATCCCCGCGTACAACCCTTCGGTGTTTTCGCGGATCACGCAGCAGCGGAAGGGACGGCGATCGCCGGACACATATTTCACCGGGCGGATATTGGCATACAGCCCCAGCTTCTGACGCAGTTGAATCACCGGGGAAACATACTCAATCGCTTGCTGTTGCAGCGACAAAGGCAATGCCTGTTGAGCCTGTACTTTTCCCTTACTGGTGATTGCCCCCAGAAGCACCGCGTCCGCATGGGCAATCTGTTCCCAGGTTCGGGCAGGCACAGGGTTGCCTTCCCGCTCCCAGCACGTCCAGCCTATCTCGCCAAACGTCAGAGTAATGGGGAGCCCCATCGCGCTAATGACGGGTAACGCCGCTTCGCAGACTTCCTGACCAATGCCATCCCCCGGTAAAACCAGCACATTTTTTTTCATAAGGTTGCAATCCATTCGTTTAGCAGGCTGTTCATCGCGATGGGGTTATCATTCCACGGACGCATACCGGCCCCCGGAATACGTTTGTAAGTGTGCAGAGGACGGTGGCTATGGGTTTGGTTTTCCCATGAAGCCAGCTGGGATTTTTCACCCACAATCGCAAGGTATTTCCCGTCATAACGGGCGATGTCGGCACGGGCATCCATCTTCAGCAACAGTGAGAATCCCGTTAACATTCGCTGGATCGCGGACATTTTCCCGGCATCCGGCAGCGTAAATGTGGCCTCCGGGGCTGGCTGGCCTTCCGGTAAAACATAGTGATGCAGGACATCCACCGCGGGCCCAAGCTCACCTTTTTCGAGCATTGAAACCAGGCGCACCAGGCGTGTGGTTAATTTTTCGTCCGCAAAGCCTGGCGCACTGACGGTGACGACCCCGCTCACCCCACGCAAATGGGGTGCCAGCATCTGCGCTAATGTGCCCGCCATTGCAAACCCCACCAGCAGCCAGGGGCGTTGAGAGCGGGAGTTCAGCGTCTGACAAAGACTCTCTATTGCGCTCTGTGGATCATCACGTTCAATCAGGCTCAATGTGTCGATGACCGTAACCGAATATCCCTTTTGTTCCAGCAACGTCACCAGCGGGGCACAAAACGCACCACCGTCCCAGACGGGCATCACCGGTGCCAGAATGACTGCGTCCTGCGTTTTCATGCCGCCGTCTCCGTGATGACGCTATCGATGGCGCTGAATGTGTTCTCTCTGGCTTCCGACAGTTTCTCTTCAATCATTTTCCGGTGATCCACGCTCAGGTTTTTCACCCCCAGGATCATGTCGACCACGCTACGGTGCGAGGCGTTATAGCAGGCCTCAGACTCAAGCTGATGAACCTGGTTGAAGATCCATTCCGTTTGATAACGCTCTTGACCTTCATCGAAATTGCACAGCGACAGCCAGGTTTCCAGGGCCAGATTCCCCGCCCCTTTTCCCATACCGGTGAGTGAACTGTCGATAAAGGTCGCCCCGGCTTTAACAGCTTCAATGGAATTTGCCATTGCCAGACCCAGGTTATCGTGCGCGTGGAAACCCACCTCCAGACGGGTGGTACATTTAAGGATGTTCACCAGACGAGCCGTCTGTTCAGGCCGCAGGCTACCGTTAGAATCCGCAATATAGATAATATCGGCCCCGGCCTTCTCGCATTGCACCGCAACCTCGACAAGCGTTTTCGCGTTAATTTGACTGGCACGGGTAAAGTTCATGCTGACGCTCAGGCCATTTTTTTTCGCGAACTCACATAACGCCAGCGCGGGTTGGGGATTATCGGTTTTAATACAAATACGAAGCATCGCCACACCCAGCATTTTCATGCTGATGATATCTTCCTGGTCAATATTGTGTGGGTGCGCAATAACCACTAATTTGGCTTCAGGTACCGCATTGTGGATCTGCTGGATATAACTATCGCAAGACATTCCTGTCATCCCAATATCGGGAATAGGTTTAAATGAACCGTTCCGGTAACCAATTTCAATCCATTCCACACCGCTGTCTACCAGAGCCCGGACATGCTTAATGGCGTAATCTGTCGGGAAATGAAAGTTGTTCTGATAACCGCCATCCCGCAATGTGACATCTATATTATTAATCATTGATATTACTCTCTTTGTTGGAGACAAATTCCATAAATCCAGATTGACCAAAAACATAAACGAGGAAACCGAGCACGCAGACGCAGGCAATAATGAATGCCGTCATGCCAGGCGCATGAGCTGAAAGTTTCCCAATCAGGAAGGTTGCGATGGCTGCACTACCGAGCTGTAATGCGCCCATTACGCCAGAGGCGGTACCGGATGCCTGTGGGTGTGCAGCAATGGCCGAAGCCGTGCCCAATGGAAGCAGAAAACCGTTACCGAAGGTCAGAATTGAGATGGTGATAATACTGGTCAGCAGCGGTACAGGGCTCAGGTACATCTGCAGGGCAAAAATGATGCCGCCCACAACAAAAATGCGATATCCCTGGCGAATCGTTTCTTCAATACCCACGCTGCGGGAGCGTTTTTTGGCAGTAAGATTTCCGGCCACATAGCTCACGGAAAGTAAAATATAGGTGTAACCCACATAAACCGGCGAAAGCCCCAGTCTGCCAAGCATAAACGGTGACTCGACGATATAAGCAAAGTAGGCCGCATAGGCAAAACAAGGAATGGCTGCGTAAAAAAGAAATTGTTTATTTCGTAGCACGTTAACGGTACTTACGGCTGCCGCCAGTACGCTCAGCTTTTGCCTTTTTTCGACGGGTAATGTCTCGCGCAGTGCAGAGAAACACAGCACCAGAGTCATGATGATAAATAAGGTTAAAAAGATAAAACAGGCCCGCCAGCCGAAGTGTTGAGTCAAAATACCACCTATCATCGGGGCAATCGCCGGTGACATCCCCACGAACGGGAAGATCACCAGATACAGCTGTGCCGACGATTTTTTATCCATCATGTCATTGATGATGGCGCGGCTGATGGTAATACCGGCGCAGGAGCCAATCCCCTGGAAAAGACGCAAAATAAGCAATTCGTTGATATGCGTTGAGTAAATAACGCCAACCGTAGAAACCAGCCAGATCAATAGCCCTGCGATGAGCGTTTTCTTTCTGCCAAGACAGTCGCTTAGCGGGCCATAAACCAGTTGCGAAAATGCCACACCAAATAAAAACAGGGCGATGGCATCCTGTATTTGTGCCTCCGTAACTTTATAGAATAATTGCATTTCGCCAAGAGCGGGCAAAAATATATCAGTAGAAATTAACCCGCCAACAGAAAGGCACGCGATTAATACCACCAGGGGCATGGGCAAAGTTTTATTCATCATCGTTTTAACCATAAATCTGGGTTTCATAAATCTAGCGAAATAACATCACGATGAGAACAATGAATAGCTAAACAGACTGTTGCATATTAGTAAACGCACAACGCAAAGCCTTGCCACACCTGACAAATTTGCGAACACCCGGTCATAAAGCAGACTGATTATTGAATACGGGATATTTACCTCTTCGTTTTAAGAGAGTAATGTTTCTGCGTCGACATGAGAGGTAATGTGTCGACAAGTGCTATTTTCATCATTATTTGATTACTCATATTGAATAATCAATTTATTAACTCCGGCATGGCTGGTTTTATTTTTTGATGAATCAGGAGGGGGATCTACGTCATTTTCCTGAATGCTCCAGTAAAATGACCGATGTTCTGTATTAACCGGATTTACCGTGAACGGTTTGCCCGGTGAGCGTCAAAAACTCTATGTGGGTTGTCATTGACCGCCAGTTTTCAGGGTAATCAGGCAAACCACAGGAGTGTGTAAGCTCTGACATGTTTGCCTCTGCCCGACGCAGAGGCTTTTTTTTTATCTGCCATCAACACTATCTCTTCTTATTCAGGTGTTTTCTAACACCATTGGGAAATAAAATCATTTTCCTCTCACCGTCTGCCGCGGTAGTCTCATTGTTCCCGTCAAATTTGACGGGAGTAAGGTGAGCAACCTTTCCCAATACCAATAATTAAAAATCAGTACAGACAGGACAACTATGGAATCCACTCTCATCTCCGCACGATCCAACGAGGAGACACCTTCGCTCAATCGCGCCCGCCGCGCAGCACTCGGCAGTTTCGCGGGAGCCGTCGTCGACTGGTATGATTTTCTGCTCTACGGCATCACCGCCGCACTGGTGTTTAACCGTGAATTCTTCCCCCAGATCGGCCCCGCAATGGGTACCCTTGCCGCGTTCGCAACGTTTGGTGTAGGTTTCCTTTTTCGTCCGCTGGGTGGCGTGATATTCGGCCACTTTGGTGACCGCCTTGGCCGCAAACGCATGCTGATGCTGACCGTCTGGATGATGGGTATTGCTACCGCACTCATCGGCGTTTTGCCCTCGTTTGCCTCCATTGGCTGGTGGGCACCGGTACTACTGGTAACGCTGCGCGCTATTCAGGGCTTCGCCGTGGGCGGGGAATGGGGTGGCGCGGCACTGTTATCTGTCGAAAGCGCGCCGAAAAACAAGAAAGCATTTTATAGCAGCGGCGTGCAGGTGGGTTACGGTGTTGGCCTGCTGCTCTCCACCGGCCTGGTGTCACTCATCAGTCAACTCACCACCGACGAACAGTTCCTGAGCTGGGGCTGGCGTATTCCGTTTATCTTCAGCGTTGTGCTGGTCATCGCCGCGCTGTGGATCCGCAACGGAATGGAAGAGTCCACAGAATTTGAACAGCAGCGGGAAAAGCCGGTCGTCAAAAAACGGCTTCCGGTGATGGACGCGCTGGTTCAACACCCTGGTGCGTTCCTGAAAATCATTGCCCTGCGCCTGTGTGAACTGCTGACGATGTATATCGTGACCGCCTTTGCCCTGAACTATTCAACGCAAAATCTCGGTCTGCCGCGTGAGTTATTTCTGAATATTGGGCTCCTGGTTGGCGGGATTAGCTGCCTGACCATCCCCTGCTTCGCCTGGCTTGCGGACAGATATGGACGTCGCCGTATTTACATCACCGGGGCCCTGATTGGCACGCTCAGCGCCTGGCCGTTCTTTATGGCGCTGGAGGCGCAATCGGTCTTCTGGATTGTCTTCTTTGCGATCATGCTGGCAAACATCGCGCACGATATGGTGGTGTGTGTGCAGCAACCGATGTTTACCGAACTGTTCGGCGCACGTTATCGCTACAGTGGGGCGGGCGTGGGATATCAGGTGGCAAGCGTGGTCGGCGGTGGGTTTACGCCGTTTATTGCCGCCGCGCTGGTCACGTTCTCGGGCGGCAACTGGCACAGCGTGGCGCTGTATCTGCTCGCAGGCTGCCTGCTGTCTGCCGCCACCGCGCTCTGGATGAAAGAGACAACTCACTCCTGATCTCCTCACTTTTGTTTCACAGGCGTGTGACATACTATCGGGTATAGCCGCACACCTGTGGAACAAGGAGACAGACATGAATAATAAGGGCTCCAGCCTGACCCCTGCTCAGGCACTGGAAAAACTTAATGCGCTGTATGAACAGTCCGTCAACGCATTACGCTGTGCTATCAGCGAGTATATCGAAACCGGAAAACTCCCCGACGATAAGGCCAGAAACCGTGGCCTTTTTGTTTACCCTTCACTCTCTGTGACCTGGGACGGCAGCGCCAGCAACACCCCGAAAACCCGTGCCTATGCGCGCTTTACCCACTCCGGCTGCTACAGCACTACGGTGACCCGCCCTGCACTGTTTCGTCCTTATCTCGAAGAACAGCTCACGCTGCTGTACCAGGATTACGGCGCGCACATTTCCGTTGAACCGTCACAGCATGAGATCCCGTATCCGTACGTGATTGACGGTTCAGCACTGACGCTCGACCGCTCCATGAGCGCGGGACTGACGCGCCACTTCCCGACCACCGAGCTTTCGCAGATTGGTGATGAGACGGCTGACGGGGTTTATCACCCGGCAGAATTCTCCCCGTTGTCGCATTTTGATGCCCGCCGTGTGGATTTCTCCCTGGCACGTTTACGTCACTACACAGGCACGCCAGCCGAACATTTCCAGCCATTCGTGCTGTTCACCAACTACACCCGCTATGTTGACGAATTTGTCAGCTGGGGCTGTAGCCAAATCCTTGATCCGGACAGTCCTTATATTGCCCTCTCCTGCGCAGGCGGGATCTGGATCACTGCGGAAACGGAAGCCCCCGAGCAGGCCATTTCCGACCTCGCGTGGAAGAAACACCAGATGCCCGCCTGGCATCTGCTCACTGCCGATGGCCAGGGGATCACGCTGATTAACATCGGCGTTGGCCCGTCAAACGCCAAAACCATCTGCGACCATCTGGCGGTACTGCGCCCGGACGTCTGGCTGATGATTGGTCACTGTGGCGGCCTGCGTGAAAGCCAGCTGATTGGCGATTACGTGCTGGCCCACGCCTATCTGCGCGACGACCACGTACTGGATGCGGTACTTCCGCCAGATATCCCAATCCCGAGCATTGCGGAAGTGCAGCGTGCGCTGTACGACGCCACTAAAGAGGTAAGCGGCATGCAGGGTGTAGAGGTCAAACAGCGTCTGCGTACCGGAACCGTCGTCACCACCGATGACCGTAACTGGGAACTGCGCTACTCCGCCTCTGCGCTGCGTTTCAACCTGAGCCGCGCGGTCGCCATCGATATGGAAAGCGCCACTATCGCCGCGCAGGGTTATCGCTTCCGCGTGCCTTACGGTACGTTGCTGTGCGTTTCGGATAAACCGCTGCATGGCGAAATTAAGCTACCGGGTCAGGCCAATCGTTTCTACGAAGGCGCTATCTCCGAGCATCTGCAAATTGGTATTCGTGCCATTGATTTACTCCGGGCGGAGGGAGATAAGCTGCACTCCCGTAAGTTGCGTACCTTCAACGAGCCGCCATTCCGCTAATAATAAAAGGAAAAATAATGCACACCACATCACCGTTGTCCGCCCTGCGTCAGTGGCTGGAATCAAACCATCTTGACGGGATGATCGTCCCGCGCGCAGATGCCTGGCAGAGCGAGTACTGTGCACCGTACGACGAAAAACTGGCCTGGCTGACGGGCTTTGACGGTTCCGCCGGCCTGGCGCTGGTGTTGAAAGACAAAACCCTGCTTTTTGTCGATGGCCGCTACCAGGTTCAGGCGCGCGCTCAGGTCAATCTGGATGAGGTGGAGATCCACCATCTGCATAACGAACCGCTGGCCGGGTGGTTGCAAAACAACGTTGCAGCCGGTACGCGTATCGGTTTCGAAGCACTCCTGATGACCAATGCAGACTATACGCTGTTGACCGCAACGCCGTGCGAGTTGGTTCCTCTGAACCTGTCGCCGTTTGATCCATTATGGACTGACCGCCCTGCTGCACCCGCAGGGCTTATCCGCGAGATGCCGGTCGATATCAGCGGCGAAAGCAGTGCCGACAAGCGTCAGCGCGTCGCCGCCGTGCTGGCTGAGTACGACGCTGATTACCTGGCTGTCACCCTGCCGGACAACATCGCCTGGCTGTTGAACGTACGCGGTTCTGACATCCCCTGTAGCCCGGTTCCGCTCTCCTTTGCTCTTCTCAGCCGTGACGGTAACGTGGAGTGGTTTGTTAACGACAACAAGCTCGGTACGTTACCCGATACCATGCGAAACGCGTTGAAACTTGCGCCACAGGATATGTTTATCGAACGCTGCCAGCAGCTTGCGCGAGGCAAACGCGTGCTGGTCGACGCCGATTCTGCCCCGGTAGCCCTGCGCTTTGCCATTGAGCCGCAAGGGGAAATTATCTGGCAAACCGACCCCATCACGCTGATGAAAGCCAGCAAAAACCCGGTAGAGCTGGCGGGATACCGTGAATGCCATCACCAGGACGGTGCGGCATGGGTCAATTTCCTTGCCTGGCTGAGCCGTGAAGTACCGCAGCGTGTGGCTGCAGGACAACCGTTGACGGAGCTGGAGGTTCAGGCGCAGCAACTCAGATTCCGCGAGCAGCAACCCGGTTTTATTGAGCAGAGCTTTGCGACCATTTCAGCATCATCAAGCAATGCTGCGATGTGCCACTACCACTCAAGCGAAGCAAGCAATAAAACCCTTGGTCATGACCATTTTTATCTCAATGATTCCGGTGGCCAGTACCATAACGGTACCACCGACGCCACGCGTACGCTGGCATGGGGTAAGGTCGATCCGCAGCAGCGTTTGCACTATACCGCCGTGCTGAGAGGCTTTTTGTCACTGATGACCCTGCAGTTCCCGTCCGGCAGTCAGGGGCATCAGCTGGATGCCTTTGCGCGTCGTCCGCTGTGGGAAATGGGGCTGGATTACGATCACGGTACGGGGCACGGTGTGGGGCATCAGTTGTTGATCCACGAGAACCCACATCGGTTTGCCAAAAAGGTCAATCCGTGGCCTCTGGTGGCAGGCAATATCATGACCATCGAGCCGGGATACTACCAGGCGGAGAGTCATGGGATCCGTATTGAAAACCAGGTGGAAATTGTCGAATGCCGTCCGGGGTTCTGTAAGTTTGCGTCACTGACGCTGATCCCAATCGATTTGAGCCAGGTCGAGCTATCTCTTTTGAACGAGCAGGAAAAACAGTGGCTGGATGAGTATCACCTGCGGGTACGTGAAACATTGTCACCCCTGGTGGAGAGCGATGCCCGTCCGTGGCTGTTTGAGGCTACGGCACCGATTCATGTAAACCGGTAGGGATTGTGCTATCGGGTGGTGCCCTTTCCCACGGGAAAGAGTTATGGCCACCCTGCGGTGATGCCTGTCAGTTAAGCAGGGTATCCACCGCAATACCCCATTCACCATCTGTGAACGCGATAAGAGGGCCACTGCGCCCTCTTATCAATCCCCCGCAGTTCCACTGAAAGTTAAGCATGTCAGGCCAAATATTGGCGAATATCGGAAGGTGCATAGTTTTGTTCCCACAGTGCCCTCATCATCAACATATAGGGTTCAACATAAGTGAAAAAAGCTTGATAGCTTTCACAAAAATAATTGAGCTCCGGGACACCGCGTCGGGAAAGCACTATGCGATCTTTTGGGCAACCGCCGTGGCAGGCAAATTTCACTTTGCAACTTGCGCATTCTGCTACCAGTGGCAGCTTACTCTGCATAATCATTTGATTCGACACGCTTTCATGCAGCGTGGTTGTGATAGATTGATACTTATTACTTAGCGAAGATTGCGGATTAACAAAGCGATCGCACTGGCATAAATCATCATTTATTTTCGGCGAGAACACGCTACCAGCGAATGATGCAAAGGCACAGTTCGATGCCGGTAACCCACACCACGCAGCGAAAGCGTGCTCAAAAATGGGAATTTTAATCGTTCCAATATCCAGGCGAATCCAGGTATAAAAAATCGTTTTCAAAAAAGTCCCCAATGCGGCGGGCGCAAGGCTTCGCGCATTCACACCACCCTGTGCAAGCGGTTCAAGTAAGGGGATAAACTGCATATGGTTGCTGCCAAGACTTTTCAGATAATGGTAGATCTGCAGTGGCTGCTGGCTACTTCTGGCGCTAATGACCGTTAGAGTATGAAATTCCACATCATGTTTTTGCAATAATCTCACAGCCTTCTCGACTGGGTGATTCATCGATTTCCCAGAAATCGTTTTGCGGAAATTATTGTACAGCGAAACATCGCCATCCACTGAAATACCAATCAGAAACTGATTTTTCCTGAAGAATTCACACCAGTCATCATCCAACAGAATGCCATTGGTAAGCAATGTGTTGAAAATATTTTTACCTTGTGCAAATTGCTGTTGTAGCGCAATAACTCGTTTAAAGAAATTAAGCCTGTCTGGCGTTAATTCAACGCCCTGCCAGGTAAAAATCACATCGTGTGATTCCTGAGCCTCAATTTTCTGACGAATAAATAGCTGAAGCATCGTATCATCCATGCAATATGCTTTGCATTCAGGGAGAAACTGTTCTTTATTGAGATAAAAGCAATCTGTACCATGTACATTACAGGATGAAGTAGAGATCTTCGCCATCATATGGCAACTTTTCATTATCGTTTTTCCTTTAGTCAGCGGCGCTATGGCAAAAAGAGGCTGCTGTATATTAGCGGGCGAATAAAACAAATTGAATGATAAAGCAAACACGCAATTTTATAATTAACAGAAGTAAACCTCATAGACAAAACCTTTACCTGTATGTTTCACATTAAATACTCATGAAATATTGCACCACAATTTAGTTCCCGAGTTCATTATTTTATTTTCACAATGATCAGAAAAATGATGCAACCTATAAAATAGATTGCATCATCAAAATTAACACTAATTATTTAATTGCTTCAACCCGCATTTCATTAATCTGTGCAGGAACGATTTTGTGCCCTGATTTCAGATAATCAATCACGACATCGGACATATTATTACCGGCGCGAACTTGTACATTCTTCCCTTTTTTAAATGCCAGGAAACCATCTCCCCCTAAAGCAAGGAATGTCGTCGTTGCAACATGATAAGTCTCCGTATCTGCAATCTCTTTGCCATTAATTGTGAAAGAAACCATGCGCTGCCCTACTGGTTTCTGCGGCATATAGTGCATTTCAGCCCCCTTTGACATTTGCAGTATGCCATTCGTGAGTGATGCTCCATGTTCCATGAGATTACGCAGATCCTTACCACTGAGATCCATCTCCGTTAACTCATTTTTGAAGGGAAACGTACTGACAATGTCACCAAAGGTAATAGGGCCAGCATTGATATCAGCACGTAAACTGCCGGAATTAATCAGCGCAATTTGTGCATTCGGCGCAGCGACAAGCATTGCATCCGTAAACAGGTTGCCAAGTTGTGAGGATTCACCGTAGGCACGGGTTAACGTGGAAGGCGATACACCCACTGGCTGACGCACGATATCCGCGAGTTTTTGATTCCATCCATCGATAACTTTCTGTGTTACTGGATCAGGTTTCCACTCATCGGCGTAAAGCGTTTTCAGCTCGAAGTTTTTCACTTCATGTGTATGGGTTGCAGGGTTAACGTCGAGTACCAATTTACCCACGTCGATACCACCACTGTCAGTAGAAAGGATTAACGTATTCCCCACCTTGATTGGTTCTGGTGTTCCTACGTGAGCGTGCCCGGTGATGAGAATATCAAGCCCTTTGACCTGACTTGCGGTCTGAATATCTTTATCCAGCGCACGTCTGACATCTGTATTACCAATACTGGACTGGCGTGCCGGAACACCTTCATGAATGAGTGCGACCGTGATGTCAACTTTACCCCGCAGCTCATCCAGATAGTGTTGCAGATATTTCACCTCATCGCGTGCCTCAATCCCCTGATCCTTGAAGGCTGCGGCTGATTTATCGAAGCGGTTGTTATTATCATTATCGAGCCCCTGGAGCGAGAGCTCTGAAACCGTGTCATTAAACGCAAACACACCGTGTAACCCAATAACACCAATTTTTACGCCATCCTTTTCCAGAATGGTATACGGTTTGTTCCAGAACGGTATCTCACTGTCCTTATGGAACACATTCCCTAACAGAACAGGGAAATTTGCCTTACTTAACTGGCGTAAGAGATTATCCCAACCATGGTCGAACTCATGGTTACCGATTGATACAGCATCAAAGGGCATCGTGTTCATAATATCAATTATTGCCTGACCTTTTGTCAGACTGCTGATATATGGCCCGGTAAAATAATCACCGGCATCAAAATAAAACGTAGCTTTATTTTTGACTTTTTCCTGTTTTACTAATGTAGTTATATTAGCGAATCCACCAATCGCACGTTTCCCATCGGCGACATAGGGTAGTTTGTAAGTATCAACATGAGCATGGAGATCATTGGTATAAATAATCGTGACATCTTTGGCACAAACCCAAATCGGTAGCGTCAACAAAATACCCGCAGCAATTATTTTTATCTTCATAATCAATTCCTTTAAGTTAGATGAAATCTATCACATCCGTTTAAGGGCTCATCTGGAGGCATGACCCCTTTCAATGTTTGTAGTCTAATCAACTAATGCTCAAATAACCGATGACAAACCACGCAATATTATTTATTCAAAAAATGTAACCAACAGTTAGATAATAGGCCCACCCCGTTGAATCTATAGAGGTGATATCCCCGCTGCTGTCAAATGCTTTACTGCCTTCCTCAAATTGTCCGCCATGATAGAAATAACGAAGCGTCGCGCCGTAGTTCCAGTGAGCATAAACTAAGCTGAGCACATTGGTGGAAACTATCGAGTTGTTTGTGCGGGAGTAAAATTGTTGCTCACCACCCGATTGTTCCTTTAAGTCTGAACCAAAGTCAAAATTAGTGAAACCTACGTAACTTAGCTTCCCGCCAAATACTGTAGTAAGAGGAATCACATATTTTAATTTAAAGCGATATCCATCCCACTCGTTTTCGTTGGCAGCATTGTAATTGTTTCCCTGATATTTAGCATAGATGTTTGCAGATAACGACATCGGTAGCCCGGTCTCAATATCAGTCCCCAACCCCATATACCAGGTACTCTGACGCTGTCCTTCGTTAGTACCCGCATCATAGATGTAGTTGTTGGCAAAATACCATTCTTTAAATGGACCAAAGCTTAAGTCGAGTCCCGTTAATTTATCGATACTAAAACGTGGCTCGATTTCCATAAAAAATGGAGAGCCATTATCCCAAATACCTATATCGTTATCATTCCCTAAACCGAAAAACTTAGGCAAATCAGCATAACCGTAGAAATCAAACCAATCTACATGCGTCCATGCTCGATATTCCGGATATAAATCAGATCTTTTTAGCGGCCCAAAGCGAGTGGAGTTACTGCCTACGATATTAATACTTTGATGCCACCAGTCCGACAGATATTCATTACTTCCAGAGTCTGCAAGCGTTACCATAGGTAACAACATAAGCGCGCCTGATAAAAGATAATTTTGTTTTTTCATAAAAAAATCCCTTCCACTGAGGTTTGTCAAAAAAAATACTATTCCTGTACTAAAAAACCATACATCTTCGCCAAGATAAAATGACTATTGCATTTTCAATATGTTATTACGATATGATTGAGGGAAGTACCAACCACTCAATCATATCTGAAAGCATCTACTAATTTATTAAATCTATTTAGCCGCGCTTACATCAACGACTCTCATTTCAAGATCAGGTTTTAATGGGCTATGAGCCTTGACATAATCGATGATTGACTCAGCAGAACTGGTGCTGCTGATAGTTTTGACATTCGTTCCTTTTAAGAACGCGTCAAATCCATCCCCCCCCGTTGCACAAAATGAGTGTGTCGCAACCCGATATGTTTTTGCTGGATCTACAGGTTGGTTATTAATAGTGAATTTAATAATTCGTTCACCCAGAGGTTTGTTACTGTCATATTCAACATGAACGCTTTTTGACACTTGCAAAACCCCATTGGTGAGATTAGTTGCGTGAATCATTAAATTGGTGAGTTCCTTCCCGGTGAGATCCATTTCAACCAGTTCGTTATTAAATGGGAAGGCAGTGATTACATCACCATATTTTAAATTTCCTTTCGGAAAATCAGCACGCAATCCACCGCTGTTTTGTAATCCCACGACCGCGTCTGGCGCTTTAGCCATCATTGCGTCGATAACTAAATTACCAACAGGTGACGATTCACCATAGGAACGAGTAAATGACGTCGTTGTTGACCCAATAATCTGGTCAGTAATACTTTTCAGCTTAGCATTCCATTCATC
Organism: Enterobacter cloacae complex sp. 2024EL-00214; assembly: GCF_043945575.1. Lineage (NCBI taxonomy): Bacteria > Pseudomonadati > Pseudomonadota > Gammaproteobacteria > Enterobacterales > Enterobacteriaceae > Enterobacter > Enterobacter cloacae complex sp. 2024EL-00214. Next base: position 45,216 of record NZ_JBIMRC010000026.1, read on the forward strand.
AATTTTAGCCTGAACTTTTGGATCAGGTTTATATTCGTCAGCAAATACAGTGATTAGCTTACCGTTATAGCCATCAATTTTTTTAGTCTTAGGGTTAAAATCCAATACTAATTTACCGATATCAGTACCATACGCATCTGTTGAAACAACGAGTGTGTCATTGACTTTAATTGGATCTGGCGTACCCACATGAGCATGCCCTGTGATTAACACATCAATACCCTTAAATTTCTTTGCGGTATCGATATCAGCTTGCAGCATTCTGGCGACATCTTTATTTCCGTAGCTTGATTGACGCGCCGGTGTACCTTCGTGGATAAGTAGCACGGTGATATCAACTTTACCTTTTAATGCATCAAGCCCTTTTTGAATGTAAGGCACTTCATCACGAGCCTCTGAGCCAGCGTAAGCCTTAGCGGCAATAGTGTCATAAAATGCAAATTTGCCATGCACCCCAATTACGCCAATTTTTATGCCGTCTTTTTCGACAATCGTCCAGGGTTTATTCCAGACAGGTTTATCACTGCCAGTATAAAAAACGTTGCCCAGTAAAACCGGGAAGTTCGCTTTTGATAACTGCTTAACCATATTATCAACACCGTGATCAAATTCGTGGTTCCCCACCGACACAGCATCAAAAGGCATGGTATTCATTATATCAATGATTGCCTCACCTTTGGTCAGAGTGCTTAGATATGGGCCAGTAAAATAATCACCCGCATCGAAGAAAAATACATCTTTACTTTCTTTCCTGGCATCATTAACGATGGTCGCGATGTTAGCAAAACCGCCGACTGCGCGTTCTTTATCGACAGCTGGAATTTTCCCTGGAGAGACATGAGCATGTAAATCGTTGGTATAATAAATAGTCACATCCTTCGCACTAATTGGCGCAACTAACGCTGCGGACAAGCACAATGTAATCAGACTCAGTTTTGTCATTATTTTCATAACTAGTTTCCATTTGTTATATAAATTTTAATGATATTTCCCAAAGGGTTCATGTGAATACATGAACCCTTTTATCATTAACGGTTGAATCAATAACGCTCAAATGGCTAATGTTCTACCGCTTAATTTCAATTTTTTTATTAATTGACAGTCATTGATGCTGTTGTGATGAAGCCAGATGACTCTGTATCACTAAATAAAAGCCGGCCATTACTTTTTCACATCAGCAACACGCATACCTTTGATCTGTTCATCCGTAACGGAGTTACCTGCTTTGAAGTAATCGATCACAGCGTTAGAAACGTAGTAACCGCCTGTTGTATTACGCGCTTTACCCTCAGTAAACGTGGTGAACCCATCACCACCATCGGCAAGGAAGCTCTGGGTGGCAATATGGTAGACGGTCGCATCCTCAATCGGTTTACCATTCAGCGTAAATACGACGACACGCTGGCCGATGGGTTTACTGCTGTCGTACTTCATTTCCAGGCCTTTAGATACCTGCAAGACGCCATTCGTTAAACTTGCACCGTGTTCCATCAAACTGCGCAATTGTTTACCGGTGAGATCCATCGTAGCCAGTTCGTTAGGGAACGGGTACACGCTAATGACGCCACCCATGGTAATAGTGCCTGCCGGTATCTCAGTGCGGATACCACCTGAATTGGTTAAGGCCAGTTGTGTATTTTTACCTGCTGCCGCCAACAAAGCGTCTGCAGCCAGATTTCCCAGCGGAGCCGATTCGCCATAGGCGCGTGTCAATTCAACCGGCGATTGTCCTACTGTCTGTTGCACCACTTCATCAAGTTTCTTATTCCAGCTGTCGATCACCGACTTCGTATGTGGATCGGGTTTCCACTCATCGGCGTAAATGGTTTTCAGCTCAAAGTTTTTCACTGTGAAGTGATGCGGTTTCTCTTTATAGTCCAGTACCAGTTTCCCCACATCAATACCGCCGCTGTCGGTTGAGAGGATCAGCGTATTACCGACTTTAATCGGATCTGGTGTACCGACATGTGCATGTCCGGTAATCAGAATATCCAGCCCTTTAACCTGGCTTGCGGTCTTGATATCTTTATCCAGCGCACGACGGACATCGGTGCCCCCTATACTGGACTGACGGGCAGGCGTTCCTTCATGAACCAGCAGTACCGTCAAATCGACTTTACCTTTCAGTTCATCTAAATAGCGCTGTAACCACTCAATTTCGTCCCGTGCTTCAATACCTACACGTGTCGCCGCAGAAACGGTATCATTAAAGGCGAACTTGCCATGTAAACCAATAACACCAATTTTCACGCCATCTTTTTCAATGATGGTATAAGGCTTGTCCCAGAATGTTTTGTCACTGTTCTGATAGAATATATTACCCTGTACAATGGGGAATTTTGCCTGGCTAAGTTGTAATAATGTATTGTCCCAGCCATGATCGAATTCATGATTTCCTATTGTGGCAGCATCAAACTGCATAGTATTCATGATATCAATTATAGCCTTTCCTTTTGTCAGGCTACTGATATATGGGCCGGTAAAATAATCACCCGCATCAAAGAACCATGTTGCTTTGTTTTTCGCTTTCTCCTCTTTTACCAGGGTAGTGATATTCGCCCAGCCACCGATATCTCGTTTACCGTCTGCAATATAGGGAACTTTATAAGGTTCCACATGAGCATGGAGATCATTGGTATAAATAATGGTGACATCCCTGGCGCAGACCCAAAATGGCAACGTCAGCAAAATACCCGCTGTAATCATTTTTAATTTCATAACGTGTTCCTTTCAGCCATATAAAGATTTGTTACTTTACGTTCTGAAAGGCTTTATTATGTGCGTCCGTTCACACAACCAACCAAGAGTTATACGGCAAAATTAGCGACCTCTTAAAATCGTTGGTGACTCATGTCGACTCTGTTTACAATTAATACCTGCAAAACGTTTGGTTGTCGCAATTTAGGGCGACCAACATCTTCAGATTACAGTTGGCCAGACTACAGGCTGGGATATCCTGCATTGCACTGCCGGGCATGTGGGAGTTATCCACCTCTGTTTGATGAGCAAAAATATAGTGAATGGTTGTCTGCTCACTTAACCTCATATGCCGCTGAAAGAGGTCTTTTTTGTCCTGTATGTTATTGCAAAGAAACGATTTGCTATGGCCATAACCCGCAGGGAACACAGCGCATCCAGTGCCGCGCCTGCAAAAAAGTCTGGACGCCAAAACAACAATTACGAAGAGAAATGGTATCACCAGAACGGATTGAAACGGTTTCTCTGATTGTGCCGTTCCAGGGAAACAGTGCGGAACAGAAACTGTATGTTCTGCTCAGTTTCGATGCCACTCGCGGTAATATTCTTCATCTCTCCACTAATTTTACTCAGCATCAGATCGGTGAAACCCTGCATTATCGCTGGAGAGGGAATATTGAACCTGATTTGCATCATAGTGATATTGTAAAGCGCGTTGATATGCGCGAGACGCAGTTTTTACGCCGGAGTCAGTTCGATGAAATTCAGTATGGAAGTGCGGTACTCAAACGTAACGCCAAAGGTGCGATTCTACGCCCGGTTATTGCGGCTCATGGGCATTTTCGGGTACTGAACATCCTTTTCCCTGAGGTAAAGACACATGTTATTTCACACGAATGCTTTCTTAGGGGAGCAACTATTACTGCCTGGGCAGAGTTATTTCGCCAACGACAAAGTGAACTTTGGTTTATAGAGGAGGATATAAGTGACAGTGATGATAATAAGCCCTGGTCTTTTCAGGGAACAACATATCATGGATGGTGGAAAAATCAGTGGCAACTCTGGATACAGGAAAAAAACCGTAAGATGGTTTGCTCACTGACGGGTGGGGATAATAGCAATGCTCAAACACTCTCTTTAGCCGCCAGCAGGCTTTATATCCACTGGTTATACAAACAAACAACTTTTACCCACAGTGCCCAGTTATCAGCGGGGCGCGTAACACAAATACTCCATTCCCTGGCACAGAGCTACAATTATGAACGTACAGTAACTCATTCAGGTGATTAATATCCGGCTGACCCGCCTTATTTCTCAGCGAACCGTGAGATCCCCTAAGCACCCAAAAAACTATGGACGTCAAAAAACCCGGTTGTCCTTTTCAGGACAACCGGGTAAAAGATAAGTTCTTCTTTTTAATGTCTCCGGATCCACAGGGATATCCCGAAACTAAAATTTGGCTCCTCTGACTGGACTCGAACCAGTGACATACGGATTAACAGTCCGCCGTTCTACCGACTGAACTACAGAGGAATCGTGTGAACGGGGCGCATATTATCGATGCTACCCGATGATGTCAAAGGCAGAATGCAGATTTTCGATCGTTTGCCGATTTATTCTCCATTTCGCGCATTTGTCAGGCATTCTGTGGTTTCTGTCACCACAGGTTCCGGTTTGGTACGGGGATATTTCCATAACCAGCGCCCACTTACCATACGCCAGTAGAACAACACGCCGCGTACAGCCCAGTCGAGGAACATCCCCAGCCAGACGCCAATCACCCCCATTCCGAGTATCACCCCCAGCGTATACCCCGCTACAACGCGGCATCCCCACATACCGAGCATCGATACCCACATCGCAAAGCGGGCATCCCGCGCCCCTTTGAGCCCGGCAGGAAGCACCCAGGAGGCCGCCCAAATCGGCATAAACGCCGCGTTCATCCAGATCAGGATTTTAACAACCTCTTTGACATCCTCTTCGCGGGTGTAGAACGATGCCATCAACCCGGCAAAAGGTGCACTCCCCCAGGCGATCACCGTCAGGCCAATGGTCGACAACCAGAAAACATGCCGCAACTGGCGTTCCGCCTGACCAATCTGCCCTTTCCCGAGCCGTTTACCGGTGATAATGGTCGATGCGGAACCCAGTGCGTTACCCGGCAGGTTAATCAGTGAGGCGATGGAGAAAGCAATAAAGTTACCGGCGATGACGTCCGTCCCCATACCAGCCACAAACATCTGCGTGAGCAGCTTGCCCCCGTTAAACAGCACTGATTCAATGCTGGCAGGAATACCAATCCCCATCACTTCCCTGATAATGGCGAAATTGAGCGGGCGGAAATAACTTTTTAGCGTGAGACGCAGCGACGGTGTCATTCCGGTCATCAGCACACCAACAATGGCTGCAGCGCCAATATAACGTGAAATGGTTAGCCCCAACCCGGCTCCAGCGAACCCCAGCCCATTCCAGGAAAAAATGCCGTAAATCAGGATACTGCTGATGATAATGTTCAGGATGTTCATCCCGCCGTTAATCAACAGCGGAATTTTCGTGTTACCCGCCCCGCGCAGCGCGCCACTGCCAATTAACGCAATGGCGGCCGCCGGGTAACTGATTACCGTCATTTCCAGATAGGTCAGCGCCAGGTCTTTGACCTCTTTCGTCGCCTCACCGGCAACAATGTCGATAATCTCTTTACCGAAATAGTGGATCACCGCGGCCAGAATGATCGAAAAAAGGGTCATGATCATCAGCGACTGCCGGGCGGCCTCACGCGCACGTTTGGGATCAAGCTTGCCCAGACTGAAGGCAACAACGACCGTTGTCCCCAGATCAATGGCGGCAAAAAATGACATCACCACCATGTTAAAACTGTCCGCCAGCCCTACCCCGGCCATTGCTTCTTTGCCCAGCCAGCTGACCAGGAAAGTGCTCAGCACGCCCATCAGCAGGACACAGGTATTCTCCAGGAAGATGGGTACGGCAAGAGGGGTGATTTCACGCCAGAACAGAACACGGTAGCTTTTGCGTTTCGCATACCAGGGCGTGCGCATGATCGCGTGGCGTATGGGGGCAGTGACGTTCAAGATGAACCTTAACAAGAAAGTTGAAACTCCATTTCAAATGATGAGGGAGAAATGCGTATCCTGCAAAGTATTTTCCATAAAAATATGTTTGGATTTACAACAAACTGACGACAGAATCAGCAATCAATCGATATTCTCTCAGATCAGGTTTGACAAAACTTTTTTCGCCGCTAATATGTGCCTCCACAACGATTCCTCTGTAGTTCAGTCGGTAGAACGGCGGACTGTTAATCCGTATGTCACTGGTTCGAGTCCAGTCAGAGGAGCCACATTTGAAAAGCCTGCTTTTAAAGCAGGCTTTTTGCTTTTCTGCGTTCTGGTAAAATTACCGGGTGTCGGCTGCACCTTACCCGGCCTGCGGGGATCGAGACCGGCAAGCGTAGCCGCGACGAAGCAGTTGCAGGACCCACCGTTTCCCCTTATGTTGAAAAAAATCATTTTAATGGTGAGAAAAATGGACTCTTTGTTTGTCTATGGCACCCTGCGTCCAGGCCACGTTAATGCGTACATCCTCGAAGACATCGGAGGAGAATGGCTGGCAGGGTCTGTTAAAGGGACGTTTTACGAACGTGGCTGGGGAGCCGCCGCGGATTTTCCGGGGATTGTGCTGGATGAAGAAGGTACCAGCGTGGAAGGTTTCCTGTTTCTCTCCCCCCACCTGGACGCGCACTGGCCAATGCTGGATGAATTCGAAGACGGTTATGATCGGGTTGAGGTGAACGTGACCACGCAAGGCGGTAAACAGATACAAGCCTGGATTTACCAGCTCCAGCCGCGTTCTGAGTGATAAAAAAAGGCTCTCTGTCACCAGAGAGCCTTTTTCACCATTCGCTGCGATTACTCGCTTTTAGCTTCGCCGTTTTTGATTTCACCCATCACTTTCAGCTTCTTAGAGATGTCGCGGCGTTCTTTGGACAGCTCAGCGTTTTTGATGATGTAGTCATCAACGCGGTCTTCGTAGTCGCTCTTCATGCTGGCGATAATGCCCTGAATAGCTTCAACGCTCATACCTGGCTTGATGTAATCGCTCAGGTTGTCCAGCAGCAGTACACGTTTCTGGTTGTCACGGATCTTCTTCTCAACGTCCTGGATTTCACGCTGCAGTTTGTTTTTGCGGCGGAACAGGCGGACGAATTCCAGAACATCCTGGAACGAAGGCTTAGTAGTTTCCATTTTTACACCCCTGATAATGTGAGATTCGGATTCGTTAAAGCAACCGTTGTAACAGTACCTTACTGACAGCGGCTGCGAATGACAATGAGTATATCGTTTAAAGCTATCATAACCCCAATTGATGCTGAATCGAAGCAGCAGGCGTCACATCTGGAGATAGCTGCTTTTTATTTGCGCAATGCGCGGCAAATGAGATGCGATAGCAGCTCCAGCTGTCGTGCCAGCTCCATGCTCAGCCAGACATATCCATGAATCGGTGTTTCTGCCACGTTGTCGCTCTGACGCTCATTAATTAACTGTTTTAGTTCAGCAACGATTTCATTCAGCCGCTCGCTATTGGCAAGTATGGGTTGCGGATTCCCTTCATAGAGTGCGTGGGCGATGGTTAACAGCGTTTGCTGCGTCATCTTCTGCGTCTCTTTCAGCGTATGCGCGTTCAGCATCAACAGATGGCTGGGACGAGAAGCCCAGTGGGCGTTGATCTGCAGTTCAAGCATACACACCAGGTTGCGGCTCACCGTCTGGATAGCTTCGAAAATCGATTTCTGAATATGAGTCTCTTTGCTGGCTGGGGTAATCAGGCCACGCATTTTGACCACATCATTGAGGATCTTTTGTAAGTGCTTTTCCAGCCGGGGACGTTCAACCAGATTAGGGGAAAAACCAGCCTGATAGACACGGTTAAACGCGGTGACGTAGTTTGCCATCTGAATACGCCAGTGCAGGAAAGCACGCTGTGGCCAGATACCGGTGAAGAGCATGGCCAGCAATGAGCCGAAAATAACATCTCCGCTTCGCCACAGTGCAGTGGTCATATCACCCGCAGGTGCGCCGACAACCACAGAGAGGGTAATGCCAATCAGCAATGCCTGATAAGGTTTTTTGCCCAACGCCAGCCAGCCGCAGAGGAACATGGCCACCGCACACCATACCAGCATCACCGGGAGTGAGATCAGCTCCAGCTTCAGGGCAATCAACCCCAGTGCAGAGCCTAAAACCGTGCCACCAATGCGTTCAAAGGCACGGGGGACGACATTACCCCAAAACGAGATAGGCCCCATGATGACCACCAGCGTGATCAGCGGCCACGTCCCTTCAGGTACATTCAGTAAACGGACCAGCACAAACGTCAGAACGAACGCCAGTGCGATGCGACACCCATGCACCACGCGATAATGCTGGTACAACCGAATTTCAAAAGACGTTAATGATTTGTCGGGACGCACACCCGCTCTCCAGCAATACGGCAAATCACGATTGTACTGTGTTTTCAGCCGGGCGGATCACACCCGGCTTAAAAACCCTGTTTTTTCCAGGCTTAACCGGCTTTACGTTCTACTGCCACATACATCTCGATGTCCCAGTATCCATCCGCATTACCGTCATTGAGGTAACGCTCGAAGCAAGGTTTAGGGGCAATCTGGTATGTGTTGTCCTGCAAAAGAGAATCAAAGAACTGGTACCACGGAGTCGCGAAATCGTAGTTTTCAACGCGCGCCATCGCAACGGCATACTCCCCCGCGGCGATTTCCGTCATCATTACCCCTTCACTGTTATCAGGGATAACGAAATTGTCCGGAACCGTTACTGCAGTATCACAGCGCAGTTTTTCAGCCGGGACTTCATCCGGGTTATCGTAGTACACCGCAACCCACTCCAGCGGCTGAACGTGACATCCATCCACCCACATCACCAGCTGTTCAAAGCCCTGTTTTACCGTTTTGTCCCACGGCCCCACCAGATGGAAGCCCGCGATCTTACGTTTCTGCTGCTGCTTGATGCTGTAGTCCATGTTACCTCCATTTATTACTGTATATTTATACACTATAAAGCAGATATTGAATGTTCAGCAAACGAGGAGTGTTTATTATGTGAGCAGACTCGCAACCCTGCCAGTCTGCTCCGCGGGATTAACAAAAACCGTCAGATTTTGTGATGCAGATAATCACCAAGACGGGAGAAAAAGCCACCTTTATCAACCGCTTCCAGCGTTACCAGCGGCCAGTGCGCGACCACTTTGTCACGGTCGTACAGCTGGATCTCCCCTACCCGCTGATGGGCAGCAATCGGCGCTTCCAGCTCTTTTTTATCCAGAACGTATTTTGCCTTAATGTTTGGCACTTCCGCTTTAGGTAAGGCCAGCCAGAAGTCCTGGTCGGTTCCCAGCTTTATCTGCTCTTTGTTACCGTACCAGATACGCTCCGTCCCCACCTTTTTACCATTGTGCAGGATCTGCACGGTATCAAAGTTCTGTTGACCCCAGTGCAGTAATTTACGCGCCTGATCTTCACGCCCTTTCGGGCTGTCCGCCCCCATCACCACCGCAATTAAACGACGCTGGCCGTCAACCGCTGAAGCAATCAGGTTAAAACCGGCTCCCGACGTGTGACCCGTTTTCAGGCCGTCCACGTTCATGGTTTTTTCCCACAGCAGACCGTTACGGTTTTGCTGGGTGATCCCGTTCCAGGTGAGGCTCTTTTCGCTGTACATATGGTAGAACTCAGGTTCACCGTGAATGATGGCCCGGGACAGCACAGCCAGGTCATAAGCAGAACTGTGTTGTCCTGGTGCATCCAGACCGTGCACAGTTTCAAAGTGCGTATCGCGCAGGTTCAACTTTTGCACATAGTCATTCATCATGTTCACAAACTGCGGTTGACCACCCGCCACATGATCCGCCAGCGCCACGCAGGCATCGTTACCGGAGTCAACAATCAGGCCGCGGCTCAGGTCGCGTACGGAAACACGATCGCCAGGCTTCAGGAACATCAGCGATGAACCGTCAAAGACCGGATTACCTTTTGCCCACGCGTCATGGCCTACGGTGACGATGTCATCAGGACTAATACGATGACTATCAATGGCGCGGTCAACGACATAGCCCGTCATCAGCTTAGTGAGACTCGCCGGGTTGCGTTGTTGGTGTTCGTTGCCCGCCGTTAAGATCTGACCAGTGGTGTAATCCATCAGCACCCAGGATCCGGCCTGGATGGCCGGAGGCTGCGGAGCAAAATCCAGCGGTTCAGCAGCCAGCGCAGATGAGATACTCGAAGCGAGTAAAGAAACAGCAATAAACAGACGGCGTTTCAACGGTATATCCTCAGGTCATTAAAAATCGTTGACCTTTTTACGGGAGTTCTGATGTCGTTACCTGCCTTAATTGCAAAAAAATGTGACAGAGCGCGGATTTTTCTCTGAAGCAGCGCCGCAAATTTGAGAGCCGTCGGCGCTTTTTATTCGGCCTGGCTACCACAATCGTTTACCATGGTGGCGTCAATTTTTAACAGGATGGTATTACTGGTGTCTGATTCTGCCGCGCGCCCAACATTTTTATTCCACGACTACGAAACCTTTGGCACCCATCCGGCGCTGGACAGACCGGCGCAATTTGCCGCCATCCGTACTGACGACGAGTTCAACATCATTGGCGAGCCAGAGGTGTTTTACTGCAAACCCGCCGATGACTACCTGCCGCAACCCGGCGCGGTCATGGTCACCGGGATCACACCTCAGGAAGCGCGGGAAAAAGGGGTTAACGAGGCGGAGTTCGCCCGCCGTATCCACGACCTGTTTACCGTCCCGAATACCTGCGTCGTGGGATATAACAACATTCGTTTTGATGACGAAGTGACGAGGAATATTTTCTATCGCAACTTCTTCGATCCGTATGCGTGGAGCTGGCAGAACCGCAATTCACGCTGGGATTTGCTGGACATTATGCGAGCCTGTTACGCGCTGCGCCCGGAAGGGATCAACTGGCCAGAAAATGACGAGGGGCTGCCGAGCTTCAGGCTGGAACATCTGACGCGCGCCAACGGAATTGAGCACAGCAATGCCCACGATGCAATGGCAGACGTGTATGCCACCATTGCAATGGCGAAGCTGGTGAAAACCGCTCAGCCACGGCTGTTTGACTACCTGTTGAGCCACCGCAGCAAGCAGAAACTCACCACCCTGATCGACGTGCCGCAAATGAAACCGCTGGTGCATATTTCCGGCATGTTCGGCGCATGGCGCGGCAATACCAGTTGGGTGGCTCCGCTTGCCTGGCATCCTGACAACCGTAATGCCGTCATCATGGTGGATCTGGCCGGGGATATCTCACCCCTGCTGGAACTTGACAGCGATACGCTGCGCGAGCGGCTCTATACCCCGAAAAATGAGCTGGGTGACCTGCCCGCCGTACCGGTAAAACTGGTGCATATCAACAAATGTCCGGTGCTGGCGCAGGCCAATACGCTGCGTCCGGAAGATGCCGACCGGCTGGGTATCAACCGTCAGCACTGTCTCGATAACCTCAAAGTGCTGCGCGACAACCCGCAGGTACGGGAAAAAGTGGTGGCTATCTTCGCGGACGCAGAACCGTTTGTGCCGTCTGACAATATCGATGCGCAACTCTATAACGGTTTCTTCAGTGATGCCGACCGTGCGGCCATGAACATCGTACTGCAAACCGAGCCACGAAATTTACCGGCGCTCGATATCACCTTTGCCGATAAACGTATCGACAGACTGATGTTTAATTACCGGGCGCGTAATTACCCCGGTACGCTGGATGAAGTGGAGCAAGAGCGCTGGCTGCAGCATCGTCGTAACGTCTTTACCCCGGAATTTCTCAATCGCTATGCCCAGGAGCTGGAGATGCTGTACGGCCAGTACGAAGGGGATGCGGAAAAGCAGGCGCTGTTGAAAGCCCTGTTCCAGTACGCGCAGGAGATAGTCTGAATTGTCGATATAAAAAAACCGGAGGCGATGGTCTCCGGTTTTTTTGTCTGGTGACGTTATATTACGCGACGTCTTCGTACTGAGGTACCGGGTTACGGAAGCTTCTGGTTACGCATGCCAGGTAAACCAGACCAATGCCGCCCCAGATCAGACCCAGAATCATCGAACTTTCTTCCAGGTTAATCCACAACGCACCAACCGTCAGCGCACCACACACTGGCAGCACCAGATAGTTGAAGTGGTCCTTCAGCGTCTTGTTACGCTTCTCACGGATCCAGAACTGAGAGATCACGGAGAGGTTAACGAAGGTAAATGCCACCAGCGCACCAAAGTTAATCAGCGCCGTTGCGGTGACCAGGTCAAATTTAATCGCCAGCAGTGCAATTGCGCCAACCAGCAGCACGTTCCACGCAGGGGTACGCCATTTCGGATGAACATAACCGAAGAAGCGCGTCGGGAACACGCCGTCACGACCCATTACGTACATCAGGCGAGAAACACCCGCGTGTGCCGCCATGCCGGATGCCAGAACGGTCACGCTGGAGAAAATCAGCACGCCCCACTGGAAGGTTTTACCTGCAACATACAGCATGATTTCAGGCTGTGACGCATCCGGATCTTTAAAGCGTGAGATGTCCGGGAAGTACAGCTGCAGGAAGTAAGAAGCACCAATAAAGATCAGGCCGCCAATCAGCGCAGTCAGGAAAATCGCTTTCGGGATCACGCGCTCTGCATCTTTCGTCTCTTCAGACAGAGAAGAGATGCCGTCGAAGCCCAGGAACGAGAAGCACAGGATAGTCGCACCGGTGATCATCGGCACAACGTGCGCACCTTCGGACCAGAACGGACGCGTGCTGGTCAGCGTACCTGCGCCTTCACCGTGCATTACACCGTAAATGATCAGGCCGACGATAACTGAAACGATACCCATCTGCAGGATAACAATCAGGGTGTTGAAGTTAGCCACGGTCTTGATGCTGCGCAGGTTAGAGATGGTCATAAAGGCCACCAGCGCCACAACGAAGATCCACGACGGTACGGAAGGTACCAGCGCTTCAAAGTAAATTTTCGCCAGCAGAATGTTGATCATCGGCATGAACAGGTAGTCCAGCAGAGATGACCAGCCCACCATAAAGCCAACCGCCGGGCTAATGGATTTCTGAGCATAGGTGTAGGCAGAGCCTGCAGACGGGAAACGGCGAACCAGTTTACCGTAGCTCAGCGCTGTAAAGAGAATGGCGACCAGCGCAAAGGCATACGCCGTTGCAACGTGACCGTCAGTAAGGCCAGATACGATACCGAATGTATCGAACAGCGTCATTGGTTGCATATAGGCAAGACCCATCATAACAACCGGAATCAACGTAAGTGTTTTACGTAATTCCACGCGAGAGGTTTTTGGAGTTGCGTTATGCGACATCGTTAATCTCCTTTACGGTGATAACCGCCACGTAAGCGAAAAATTGCCCCATTTTCTGTATTCCTCAGCGACAACAACTGTCGGATTTTAGTAAATATCTATCCGGTACGAAGCCCGGCCTCTTGGTTTTTTAGTTTCGTTTCGTACATGCAAAAAAAAATAACCGACGCCTTTTATATCGTCGATTATTCATTTGTTTGCAGCCGCGGCATTTTGCCCTATTCCAGACACAAAAGGCAATAGATAGAGAAACCTATCAATAATTTCCCGTATCTAACTGGTTGATTTTTCAGCAGCGCCGGGAGTGTAAACGGCTGCGATAGCACTATTTGCTAAAATTTCATCTCGCCACCAGGCGCTGGCAAGCCCTGCCGTTTGTTCATTCCAGCCAACCCAGACCGACTCATTACTGCTTTGAGCAAGTACCTGTTTTTCAACAAGCGCACCGCTGTCAATAAACCGCTGCGCCAGATAGCGCGGCAAATAGCCGCAGCCCAGCCCGCTTATTTGCAGCTCCAGCTTGGTTTTAAAATCGAAAACGGTAATCGCCTCCTGCTCGTCGAGCAGTTGCGAAGAGATGGCACACTCTGGCCGTGAGCTGTCGCCCACCACAATGGCACGATACCCCTTAAGGATACGTCGATTAATGGGCTCAGGCTCCTGGGCCAGAGGGTGATGAGGCGCGACAACAAAAACCTGCTCCAGCAGGCCCAGACGGGCAAAACCAAAATCGCTCAGTTGGGGAGGTTCACGTAATGCCCCGACGATGATGTCCGCCCGCCCCTGCGTTAAGGCATCCCACGAGCCGCCCAGCACACCATTAATGAAAATCAACCGGGTCACGCTATGGCGCTGATAGAACGCCTCAATCAGCGGCGTCAGGAGGGAAAACGGAAAGGTATCATCCACGCCAATCACCAGCTCGTTCTCCCAGCCCTGATGGAGCTTAACGGCCTGTTTTTCCAGTTCGCGAACGGTGTGGAGAACTTCACGCCCTTTTTCCAGAAGCATCTGCCCGGTGCGGGTAAAACGTGCGCGGTGTCCGGAGCGATCGAGAAGCTGGATATTGAGATCGCTTTCCAGTTTATGAACGGTGTAACTCAGCGCGGAAGGGGTTTTGTAGAGCTTCGCCGAGGCCGCCGCAAAGCTCCCCTCTTTTTCCAGTGCATCCAGAATAATCAGAACATCCAGCAGCGGTTTCATGTTCGCCCCCCTCCGGCATGCGATCGTCTCCGCTGATGGCATTATTCCATTGGCATCACCAGCGGGTCGGGATACTGGTACTCAAATCCCAGTTCATGACAAATGCGATTACCATCAATAATTTTGCCTTTACCTTCGCCTTTGGCATCGCCAAACACTGGCGGAGCCAAACCTAACTGACGCGCCATCAGCGGATAAAACGTGCTACGCGCTGGATGAGAAGGCGCACATATATTATAGATGTGCCCACCTTTTGGAGCCTGTAAGAGTAGCTCAATTGCGCCGATAACGTCGTCAAGATGCACGAGATTGACGCCATGTTGTCCGTCAGGGGCTGACTTCCCGGCAAAAAAACGTCCCGGATGTCGCCCCGGGCCAACCAGCCCAGCCAGACGCACAATATCAACCTGAGTACCGGGAAGATTGTGCAGCCAGTCTTCCAGCTCTTTAAGCACCTGGCCACTCGCCGTCACCGGACGGCGTACGGTGGTCTCCTTTACAAGACCATCAACATCACCGTAGACCGATGTCGAGCTGGTAAAAATAATACGCGGGATATGGTGCGCCAGCGCACTGTCGACAATCTCCTGCATTGCCTGCAGATAGAATGACTCACCCGGGCCACTGCGTCGTGCCGGTAAGGTAATGACCAGCGCATCGACGTTCATCAGCGCGTCAAGATCGTCAGCATCACATACCAGTTCAGGCTCAAGCCGCAGCTCGATGCCATCAATACCGCACATGCGTGCCGCTTCCACCCCATCCGCTGTGGTTTTACTCCCGGTCACTTGCCAGCCTTTCGTGGCTAATGACATCGCCAGCGGCATTCCCAACCATCCTAAACCGACAATCGCGACCTTTTTCATGCGAATTCTCCTGACTCTCAACCACCTGTATTAAGGCTACGCCAGCACTGAGGAACACACAATTTATAGCATCAATATGAAATGAATTAATGATCAAAAAAACCCCTTGCAATATGGCGTACAAGTGGTTTAGGTTAAAAGACATCAAATGAATAAGCATTCATCGAGAATTTATATGACACGCGTTCAATTTAAACACCACCATCATCACCATCATCCTGACTAGTCTTTCAGGCGATGTGTGCTGGAAGACAGTTAGATCTTCCAGTGGTGCATGAACGCATGAGAAAGCCCCCGGAAGATCTTCTTCCGGGGGCTTTTTTTTGGACCGAATTCAGACAGGTTAAAACAGGTTAACGAGGAACACAGAATGTTAGATAACTCACGTTTACGCATAGCTATTCAAAAATCAGGCCGTTTGAGTGACGATTCACGCGAACTGCTGGCCCGCTGCGGGATTAAAATTAACCTGCACACTCAGCGCCTGATTGCACTGGCTGAAAATATGCCCATCGACATTCTGCGCGTGCGTGATGACGATATCCCGGGGCTGGTGATGGATGGCGTTGTTGACCTCGGCATTATCGGCGAAAACGTGCTGGAAGAAGAGTTACTGACTCGCCGTGCCCAGGGTGAGGATCCGCGTTACTTTACCCTGCGTCGTCTGGATTTCGGCGGCTGCCGCCTGTCGCTGGCCACACCGGTCGATGAAGCCTGGGATGGCCCGGCCGCGCTGAACGGTAAGCGTATTGCCACCTCTTACCCGCACCTGCTGAAGCGTTATCTGGATCAGAAAGGCGTGCAGTTTAAATCCTGCCTGCTGAACGGTTCTGTTGAAGTAGCGCCGCGCGCGGGTCTGGCTGACGCTATCTGTGACCTCGTCTCTACCGGTGCCACGCTGGAAGCGAACGGCCTGCGCGAAGTAGAAGTGATTTATCGCTCTAAAGCCTGTCTTATCCAGCGCGATGGCGAAATGGCCGATGCCAAACAGCAGTTGATCGACAAACTGCTGACCCGTATTCAGGGCGTCATTCAGGCTCGCGAATCTAAATACATCATGATGCACGCGCCTACCGAGCGTCTGGATGAAGTGATTGCCCTGCTGCCAGGCGCTGAGCGCCCCACTATTCTGCCACTGGCGGGCGATCAGCAGCGCGTGGCAATGCACATGGTGAGTAGCGAAACCCTGTTCTGGGAAACAATGGAAAAACTGAAGGCACTGGGCGCAAGCTCCATTCTGGTGCTGCCAATTGAGAAGATGATGGAGTAACGGCCATGAGCTTTAACACAATCATCGACTGGAATAATTGTACCGAAGAGCAGCAAAGTGAGTTGCTGATGCGCCCGGCGATCTCCGCCTCTGAGAGCATCACCCGCACCGTAGCGGAGATCCTCAATAACGTCAAAGCCCGGGGTGACGATGCGCTGCGTGAGTACAGCGCGAAGTTTGATAAAACCGAGGTTGGTGCGTTAAAGGTCACAGAACAGGAAATGGCAGACGCCAGTAACCGTCTCGGAGATGAGATTAAGCAGGCAATGGCCGTCGCGGTGAAAAACATCGACACCTTCCATACCGCGCAAAAATTGCAGACGGTGGATGTGGAAACCCTGCCGGGCGTGCGCTGCCAGCAGGTCACGCGCCCGGTGGCATCTGTCGGCCTGTATATTCCCGGCGGTTCTGCGCCACTGTTTTCTACGGTATTAATGCTGGCAACCCCGGCGCGTATCGCCGGTTGCCAGAACGTGGTGCTCTGCTCCCCACCACCGATTGCCGATGAAATTCTGTATGCCGCAAAGCTCTGCGGCGTGCAGGAGGTCTTTAAAGTGGGTGGCGCGCAGGCGATTTCCGCGCTGGCATTTGGCACCGAATCGATTCCTAAGGTCGACAAAATTTTCGGCCCGGGCAATGCCTTTGTGACCGAAGCCAAGCGCCAGGTCAGCCAACGGCTGGACGGCGCAGCCATTGACATGCCTGCCGGCCCGTCGGAAGTGCTGGTGATTGCCGACAGCGGTGCAACACCGGACTTCGTGGCCTCTGACCTGCTCTCCCAGGCAGAACACGGCCCGGATTCGCAGGTGATTTTACTGACGCCAGATGCCGATATGGCAAAACGCGTGGGTGAAGCGGTAGAACGTCAGCTCGCGGATCTGCCGCGCGCCGAAACGGCACGCCAGGCGCTATCCGCCAGCCGCCTGATTGTGGCTCGCGATATTGCCCAGTGTATTACCATTTCTAACCAGTACGGTCCGGAACACCTGATCATTCAGACCCGCAACGCGCGTGACCTGGTGGACGGTATTACCAGCGCTGGCTCGGTGTTCCTGGGTGACTGGTCGCCGGAATCCGCGGGGGATTACGCCTCCGGAACCAACCACGTTCTGCCGACTTACGGCTATACCTCCACATGCTCAAGCCTCGGTCTGGCGGATTTCCAGAAACGCATGACCGTGCAGGAGCTGTCTCGTGAAGGATTTGCCGCTCTGGCTTCCACCATTGAAACCCTGGCAGCAGCCGAACGACTGACCGCCCACAAAAACGCCGTGACGCTGCGTGTTGCAGCCCTGAAGGAGCAAGCATGAACATTGAAGAATTAGCCCGCGAAAATGTCCGTCGACTGACTCCTTATCAGTCTGCTCGTCGCCTGGGGGGGAAAGGTGATGTCTGGCTGAATGCCAACGAATTCCCGACGGCAGTGCAATTTGAGCTGTCACAGCAAACGCTGAACCGTTATCCGGAATGTCAGCCAAAAGCCGTGATTGAAAACTACGCGCAATACGCGGGCGTGAAGCCTGAGCAGGTACTGGTCAGCCGTGGGGCCGATGAAGGGATTGAGCTGTTGATCCGTGCCTTCTGCGAGCCGGGTAAAGATGCAGTCATGTACTGCCAGCCAACCTACGGGATGTATGGCGTCAGCGCTGAAACCTTTGGTGTGACGTGCCGCAACATACTGTCGCTGGACGACTGGCAGCTCGATCTCCAGAGCATCGCCGATAATCTCGACGGCGTGAAAGTGGTGTTTGTCTGCAGCCCAAATAACCCAACCGGACAGATTATCAAGGCGCAGGATATCCGCACCTTGCTGGAGATGACTCGCGGTAAAGCGCTGGTTGTGGCTGACGAAGCCTATATTGAGTTCTGCCCGCAGGCCACGCTGGCAGGCTGGCTCGCAGAGTACCCACACCTGGTGGTACTGCGTACCTTATCAAAAGCGTTTGCCCTCGCAGGCCTGCGCTGCGGGTTTACGCTGGCAAATCAAGAGGTCATCGACCTGCTGCTGAAAGTGATCGCCCCGTATCCACTCTCTACACCGGTAGCCGATATCGCTGCACAGGCGCTGGCTCCGCAGGGCATCGACGCCATGCGCGAACGCGTGGCGCAGATCCTGGAAGAGCGTCAGTATCTGGTGAGCGCCCTGAAAGCGATCCCCTGCGTTGAGCAGGTATTCGACTCTGAAACCAACTACATCCTGGTGCGCTTTACCGCGTCCAGCGCCGTGTTTAAATCTTTGTGGGATCAGGGCATTATCTTACGAGACCAAAATAAACAACCATCCTTAAGCGGCTGCTTGCGTATTACCGTGGGCACCCGTGCAGAGAGCCAGCGTGTTATTGACGCCCTGAAAGCGGAGAAAGTATGAGTCAGAAGTATCTCTTTATCGATCGTGACGGCACTATTATTGCCGAACCACCAACCGACTTTCAGGTCGATCGTTTCGACAAACTGGCTTTTGAACCCGACGTGATCCCGGTACTGCTCAGGTTGCAGAAGGCCGGGTTTAAACTGGTGATGATCACCAACCAGGACGGACTGGGCACGGACAGCTTCCCGCAGGTGGATTTTGACGGCCCGCATAACCTGATGATGCAGGTACTCTCCTCTCAGGGAGTGATGTTTGATGAGGTGCTGATCTGTCCACACATGCCAGCCGATGAGTGCGACTGTCGTAAACCGAAAGTGAAGATGGTTGAGCGTTATCTGGCGGAAGAGCTGCTTGATAAAGCGAATAGCTATGTCATCGGCGACCGCGCTACCGACATTACGCTTGCCGAAAACATGGGAATTCCCGGCCTGCGCTACAACCGCACCGACCTTAACTGGGCGAAGATTGGCGAGCAGTTAACCAAACGTGACCGTTACTCGCACGTTGAACGCAACACCAAAGAGACACAAATCGACGTTAAGGTCTGGCTGGATCGCGAAGGTGGCAGCAAAATCCACACCGGCGTTGGCTTCTTTGATCACATGCTGGATCAGATTGCCACCCACGGCGGCTTCCGCATGGACATTACCGTCAAAGGTGACCTCTATATTGACGATCACCATACCGTGGAAGATACCGGTCTGGCGCTGGGAGAAGCACTGAAGCTGGCCCTGGGCGACAAGCGCGGCATCAACCGTTTTGGTTTTGTCCTGCCGATGGATGAGTGTCTGGCACGCTGCGCGATGGATATCTCTGGCCGTCCGCACCTGGAATACAAGGCAGATTTCACCTACCAGCGCGTCGGCGATCTGAGTACCGAAATGGTTGAGCACTTCTTCCGTTCCCTGTCTTACACCATGGGCCTGACGCTGCACCTGAAAACCAAAGGCAAGAACGACCACCACCGCGTGGAGAGTCTGTTCAAAGCCTTTGGCCGTACTCTGCGCCAGGCGATCCGTGTGGAAGGTGACGCCCTGCCCTCATCGAAAGGAGTGCTGTAATGAATGTGGTGATTCTGGATACCGGATGCGCCAACCTGAACTCCGTGAAGTCGGCCATTACACGCCATGGCTATGCGCCAGCGGTGAGCCGTGACCCGGATGTGGTGCTGCGTGCAGACAAGCTCTTCTTACCCGGCGTGGGTACCGCGCAGGCGGCGATGGATCAGATCCACGCGCGCGGGTTGGTTGATCTCATCAAAGCCTGTACCCAACCGGTGCTGGGCATTTGCTTAGGGATGCAGTTACTGGGCCGCCGCAGTGAAGAGACCAACGGCGTCGACCTGCTCGGGATTATTGACGAAGACGTGCCCAAAATGGCCGATCACGGTCTTCCTCTGCCCCACATGGGCTGGAACCGCGTTTACGCAAAAGCGGGCGACAGGCTGTTTCGCGGTATCGAAGACGGGGCTTATTTTTACTTCGTCCACAGCTATGCCATGCCGGTCAACCCATACACTATTGCGCAGTGCAACTACGGCGAACCTTTCACCGCTGCGGTACAAAAAGACAATTTCTTCGGCGTGCAGTTTCACCCGGAACGCTCAGGTGCCGCAGGCGCTCAGCTGCTGAAAAACTTCCTGGAGATGTGATGATTATTCCCGCTTTAGATTTAATTGACGGCACGGTTGTTCGTCTCCATCAGGGTGATTACGGCCAGCAGCGCGACTACGGTAACGATCCGCTGCCACGCCTGCAGGATTATGCCGCACAGGGTGCACAGGTGTTGCACCTGGTTGATTTGACCGGAGCGAAAGACCCGGCAAAACGCCAGATCCCACTGCTCAAAAAACTGGTGGCTGGCGTGGAGGTTCCCGTGCAGGTTGGTGGTGGTGTGCGTACTGAAGAGGATGTCGCAGCCCTTCTGGATGCAGGGGTTGCGCGCGTCGTGGTTGGCTCTACCGCCGTCAAAGACCCTGAAAGGGTGAAAGGCTGGTTCTGCCGCTTTGGTGCTGATGCGCTGGTGCTGGCGCTGGATGTCCGCATCGACGAACAGGGTAATAAGCAGGTTGCCGTCAGCGGCTGGCAGGAGAATTCCGGCATCACGCTGGAAGCGCTGGTTGATCTTTATCTGCCCGTTGGCCTGAAGCACGTACTGTGTACGGATATCTCCCGCGACGGGACGCTGGCCGGCTCTAATGTCTCGCTGTATGAAGAGGTCTGCGCGCGTTATCCGCAGGTGGCATTCCAGTCGTCCGGCGGAATTGGCGACTTAGCCGATATCACTGCGCTGCGCGGTACTGGCGTGCAAGGTGTGATCGTAGGGCGTGCCTTACTGGAAGAAAAATTTACTGTGACGGAGGCGATTCAATGCTGGCAAAACGGATAATCCCTTGTCTGGACGTACGTGACGGCCAGGTGGTGAAAGGCGTGCAGTTCCGCAACCACGAGATCATTGGTGACATTGTCCCTCTGGCAAAACGCTATGCCGATGAAGGTGCAGACGAGCTGGTGTTTTACGATATCACCGCCTCCAGCGACGGCCGCGTAGTGGATAAAAGCTGGGTGTCACGCGTGGCAGAGGTTATTGATATTCCGTTCTGTGTGGCGGGCGGGATTAAATCAGCGGAAGAGGCGGCTCAAATTCTCTCTTTCGGTGCAGATAAGATTTCCATTAACTCCCCTGCGCTGGCAGACCCGACGTTAATCACCCGTCTTGCTGACCGCTTCGGTGTACAGTGTATTGTCGTGGGGATCGACACCTGGTACGACGCCGAAACCGGCAAGTACCACGTCAACCAGTACACTGGCGATGAGAGCCGGACGCGTATGACCCAATGGGAGACGCTGGACTGGGTGCAGGAAGTACAAAAACGTGGCGCGGGTGAAATCGTGCTAAATATGATGAACCAGGACGGCGTGCGTAACGGTTATGACCTGGAGCAACTGAAGAAAGTACGCGCGGTTTGCCACGTACCGCTGATTGCCTCCGGTGGAGCAGGAACGATGGAGCACTTCCTGGACGCTTTCCGCGATGCGAACGTTGACGGTGCGCTGGCGGCCTCCGTGTTCCACAAACAGATTATTAATATTGGCGAGTTAAAAACGTACCTGGCCGGCCAGGGCGTGGAGATCAGGGTATGTTAACAGAGCAACAACAGGCACAACTGGACTGGGAAAAAACGGACGGATTACTGCCAGTGGTTGTCCAACATGCCGTTTCAGGCGAAGTGTTGATGCTGGGGTATATGAACCAGGAGGCGCTGACGAAAACCCTCGACAGCGGCAAAGTCACCTTTTACTCGCGCACTAAGCAGCGCTTGTGGACGAAAGGGGAAACCTCTGGCCATTTCCTGAACGTGGTTAGCATTACGCCAGACTGCGATAACGATACCCTGCTGGTGCTGGCGAACCCCATTGGCCCAACCTGCCATAAGGGCACCAGCAGTTGCTTCGGCGAAGCAAGCCATCAGTGGCTGTTCCTGTATCAACTGGAACAGTTACTGGCTGAGCGTAAAACAGCTGACCCGGCAAGTTCCTATACGGCTAAGCTGTATGCGAGTGGTACCAAGCGTATTGCGCAGAAAGTTGGGGAAGAAGGTGTTGAAACGGCGCTGGCTGCAACCGTGCACGACCGGGAAGAGCTGACTAACGAAGCGTCAGATTTGATATATCACCTGCTGGTGCTGTTGCAGGATCAGGATCTGGATTTAACGGCAGTGGTTGAGAATTTGCGTAAGCGTCATAAATGAAAAAGACCGGGGAAACCCGGTCTTTTTTTGTCTGCAGGTCTGCAACTCAGTCTTTTAACTTGTAGCTTCGCAGTGCATTGCGTCCCAGTACCACACCGGAACCAATAATCCCACCAAGCAGCACCGCCAGAATCAGTATAATGGCCTTTTTCGGGCTGTCGCGATGGACCGGCAGATCCGGCTTCATCACGTAACGATAGACATGAATCGTCTCTGGTTTAACGTTCAGATTCTGAATATCAAGCAGGTTTTGCTTAGTCTGGTAATACGCAGGAGAGAAGACCAGCGGACGAGATGCTTCGTTATCAATCATCGATTTCAGCGCTTCACTCCCCAGCAGGAACATGGTTTCCTGGGTCACATCCTGCGTTTGTTGAATTCTCGGTGAAGTGATTTTCGCCGCTTCAGCGTTCTTAAGTGATTCAGTAATTTGTTTGATACGCAGATCCTTCTGCTCCTGAGCCACTTTCGTCTGGTTTTCCAGAGAGTCGTCCAGGGTGCGGATCTGTTGCTTGATGTTGTCCTTAAGGTCAATATCAAGTTCTTTAGCCGTTTGCTCGTTAACCTGCTGAATGTATTGTGCCAGTTGCTTTTGAGCTGCCTCTGCGGATACGCTGGTATAGGAAACACTTAACGGTAGTGCCTGTCCAGTTACTATTGGCCCTATAGTCAGTTTTTCAGGAACTTCTTGGTTTTCAAGCGCTTGTGATAACGCAGAGAAAGAGGAGTTGAAGCGACCAATAACCCGCGTTTGAATATCGAGTATTGAGGGGGCTGCGCTACCGTAGAGGATGTTCAACGCATTGGAATACGTTGCAATCTGAGCCACATCAGGCTGAGCAATAATCGCAGTTGAGGTCCATTTTTCTTTCGCGACCGATAAATACCCAACAGCAAGAACGATGCAAACGACAACAAATGTTGCTATCGTCCCCTTCCCACGCCACAGCTGCAGCACTAGATCAAGTAAATCAATTTGCTCCGGGTCATTGCTTCGATTGACCAGGTTATTGTTGTTCTGCGTCATACAATCCCTAACAGATAAAAGGGGCAAAAATAGTTATGTTTGCATAGTGTATCTCGTCCTGGCGATTTTTCTATAAGAATCCGATGAGTCATATCAGAAAGATGGGTTATGTAACTGGCATCCATCGCGCTATGATAGACCTAATCTGATGCGCTATGGCATCTGTAAGAACATGTGTTAATGAGGGAAGATATGAAGTTTCTGGTTACTGGTGCAGCAGGTTTTATCGGCGCGAATGTCAGCAAGCGACTCCTTGATGCCGGTCATCAGGTCATTGGCATTGATAATCTCAATGACTACTATGATGTCAGCCTCAAGCTGGCGCGCCTGGACCTGCTCAAATCCGACAATTTCATTTTCCACAAGCTGGATTTGGCAGACCGTGAAGGAATGGCCGCGTTGTTCTCTGATGAGAAATTTGACCGCGTGATCCATTTGGCCGCGCAGGCGGGCGTACGCTACTCCCTGGAAAACCCATATGCCTATGCAGATGCCAACCTGATTGGTCATCTTAACGTGCTGGAAGGCTGCCGCCATAACAAGGTTCAACACCTTCTGTACGCGTCCTCCAGCTCCGTTTACGGGCTCAATCGCAAGATGCCATTCTCTACCGATGACTCCGTCGATCACCCGGTTTCGCTCTATGCGGCGACAAAAAAAGCCAACGAGCTGATGTCGCATACCTATTCGCATCTGTACAACCTGCCCACTACTGGCCTGCGCTTCTTTACCGTGTATGGCCCGTGGGGACGCCCGGACATGGCGTTGTTTAAATTCACTAAAGCGATGATTGAAGGCAAAAGCATTGACGTCTACAACTACGGCAAGATGAAACGCGACTTCACCTACATTGATGACATCGCCGAAGCCATTCTCCGCCTGCAGGATGTTATTCCTCAGGCCGATGCTAACTGGACGGTGGAAACCGGTTCACCAGCAAGCAGCTCTGCACCATATCGAATTTACAACGTCGGTAACAGCAGCCCTGTTGAGCTGATGGATTACATTACTGCCCTGGAAGATGCCCTGGGTAAAAAAGCAGACAAAAATATGATGCCGATCCAGCCGGGTGACGTACTGGACACCAGCGCCGATACCCAGCCACTCTATGACGTGGTCGGCTTCAAACCGCAAACCTCAGTCAAAGATGGGGTGAAGAACTTTGTGGACTGGTATCGTAATTTCTACAAGGTTTAAACCAAAAAAAACCCGGCAGCTAGCCGGGTTTTTTGTACGTATCAGACAGAGGATCAATCACTACCGAACAGATCGCGGGTATAAACTTTATCCGCCACATCCGCCAGCTCTTCCGCCATACGGTTAGAGATGATCACATCCGATTCTTTCTTAAAGGCGTCCAGATCACGCATAACACGAGAATGGAAGAACTCGTCTTCCTGCATTGCAGGTTCATAAATAACAACCTGAACGCCTTTCGCCTTAATACGTTTCATGATCCCTTGAATTGAAGAGGCGCGGAAGTTATCGGAACCACTCTTCATAATCAGGCGATACACACCCACCACTTTCGGCTGGCGAGCAAGGATAGAGTCGGAGATAAAATCTTTACGTGTACGGTTGGCGTCAACAATCGCCGAGATCAGGTTGTTTGGAACAGCCTGATAGTTGGCCAACAGTTGCTTGGTATCTTTTGGCAGGCAGTAGCCACCGTAACCAAACGACGGGTTGTTGTAGTGGTTACCGATACGTGGGTCGAGGCACACACCCTCAATGATCTGACGAGTATTCAGCCCCAGACTCTCTGCATAGCTGTCCAGCTCGTTGAAGTAAGCCACGCGCATTGCAAGATAGGTGTTCGCGAAGAGCTTAATCGCTTCGGCTTCGGTAGAGTCGGTAAACAGCACCGAAATATCTTTCTTAATTGCCCCTTCCTGCAGCAGCGCAGCAAAACGCTCCGCACGCTCAGAGCGCTCGCCGATTACGATACGGGAAGGATGCAGGTTATCGTATAACGCCCTGCCCTCACGCAGAAACTCTGGCGAGAAGAAGACATTATCAATACCCAGCTTTTCTTTGATGGATTTGGTGAAGCCCACCGGAATGGTCGACTTGATAACCATCACCGCGTTCGGGTTAATCGCCGTAACGTCTTTGATGACCGCTTCAACGCTGGAGGTGTTGAAGTAGTTTGTTTTTGGGTCGTAATCGGTTGGCGTCGCGATGATGACATAATCCGCATTGCGGTAGGCATCTTCTTTGTCCGTGGTGGCACGGAAATTCAGCGGCTTGTTCGCCAGATACTCCTGGATCTCTTTATCCACAATCGGGGATTGCTTTTTGTTAAGCATATCCACTTTGGCCTGCACAATATCAAGCGCAACGACCTCGTGGTTCTGTGCAATCAGAATGCCGTTTGATAGACCAACATAACCTGTTCCGGAGATTGTTATTTTCATTCGCTAATGACTTCTGTGAGTTAACTGTACAGATGGCCGCCTGACCATCGCGATAAACATAACTGTTGGGCTTTGTACCTCCAGGCCGACAGCACTGTCAAGGTAAACCAGGAGGAATCCCTGCCAGTGGACTGACATTCAGACTACTTCGAAGGACAACCACAAATTTTAGTGTAAAAAAAACCCGGAGATCATCTCCGGGTCTTGATTACAGTGGGGAGTTAACTCATTCCATCCACTCAGTATGGAACACACCTTCTTTATCCGTGCGTTTGTAAGTGTGCGCACCGAAGTAATCACGCTGCGCCTGGATCAGGTTGGCAGGCAGAACGGCAGCACGATAGCTGTCGTAGTACGCCACTGCAGCGGAGAAGGTTGGAACCGGAATACCGTTCTGTACAGCATAGGCAACAACGTCACGCAGCGCCTGCTGGTATTCGTCAGCAATTTTCTTGAAATACGGTGCCAGCAGCAGGTTCGCGATGCCTGCATTTTCAGCGTAAGCATCGGTGATTTTCTGCAGGAACTGAGCACGAATGATGCAACCTGCGCGGAAGATCTTCGCGATTTCGCCGTAGTTCAGATCCCAGTTGTTCTCGTCTGATGCTGCGCGCAGTTGAGAGAAACCTTGCGCATAGGAGACGATTTTACCCAGATACAGCGCACGACGGACTTTCTCAACGAATTCCGTTTTGTCCCCAGCGGATTTAGCCTGCGGGCCAGACAGCACTTTAGATGCGGCAACGCGCTGCTCTTTCAGAGAGGAGATATAGCGTGCGAATACGGATTCGGTGATCAGAGACAGTGGTTCACCCAGGTCCAGAGAACTCTGACTGGTCCACTTACCGGTACCCTTGTTCGCTGCTTCATCCAGAATCACATCAACCAGATATTTACCTTCTTCATCTTTCTTAGTGAAGATATCTTTGGTGATGTCAATCAGGTAGCTGTTCAGTTCACCTTTGTTCCACTCAGTAAAGGTTTCAGCCAGCTCTTCATTGGACAGATTCAGGCCGCCTTTCAGCAGGGAGTATGCTTCTGCGATCAGCTGCATATCGCCGTATTCGATACCGTTGTGAACCATCTTCACATAGTGACCTGCACCGTCCGCACCGATATAGGTTACGCACGGCTCACCATCTTCAGCCACAGCTGCGATTTTGGTCAGGATAGGCGCAACCAGTTCGTATGCATCTTTCTGACCGCCAGGCATAATGGATGGGCCTTTCAGTGCACCCTCTTCACCACCAGATACGCCGGTACCGATGAAGTTGAAGCCTTCAGCAGACAGTTCACGGTTACGACGGATGGTGTCCTGGAAGAAGGTGTTGCCACCGTCGATGATGATATCGCCTTTTTCCAGATAAGGTTTCAGGGAGTCAATGGCAGCATCTGTACCTGCGCCCGCTTTCACCATTAACAGGATACGACGAGGCGTTTCCAGAGACTCAACGAACTCTTTCACCGTATAGAAAGGAACCAGTTTCTTGCCAGGGTTCTCGGCAATCACTTCTTCAGTCTTATCACGGGAGCGGTTGAAAACGGAGACGGTATAACCACGGCTTTCGATGTTGAGCGCCAGGTTGCGCCCCATCACTGCCATACCGACGACGCCGATCTGTTGCTTGGACATTACATACTCCTGTCAGGTGTGGTCACCGCGACTTATGCGCGGCTTGAATGTGCTTGAGATGTTAACTCAGTACCAGTCAAAATGAATAGCTTTTGCTGATCTATGTCACACTGATTGTAAAATATCGATACAATCACGCTGCCAGAAGACATTCTGGCAGCAGGCCATCACTTCCTGAGCAACGCCAGAATTTCCTGCGTTTTTTCTTCCATCAGCGGCACGTCTGCGCGGGATTCCACATTCAGGCGCACTACCGGTTCGGTGTTTGAAGAACGCAGATTGAAGCGCCACTGCGGGAACGACATGCTGATACCGTCGGTACGGTCAATTTCCAGCGCGTGAATGGCAAAGTGCTGCTCCACGCGGGCAATAGCGTCGGCAGGTTGCGCCAGTTTGCTGTTGATCTCCCCGCTTGCCGGGAACGCCGCCATACGGTCGCGCACCAGTTCGCCCAGCGTCTGTCCTTTCAGACACAGCAGCTCAGCCACCAGCAGCCACGGGATCATTCCGCTGTCGCAGTAGGCAAAATCACGGAAGTAGTGGTGGGCGCTCATCTCGCCGCCATAAATGGCATCTTCTTCGCGCATACGCTCTTTAATGAAAGCGTGACCGGTTTTGGACATCACCGGCTGGCCACCCGCCGCAGCAACCACGTCAACGGTGTTCCAGGAAAGACGCGGATCGTGAATGATTTTCGCCCCCGGGTTCTTCTCGAGGAACGCTTCCGCCAGCAGACCGACAATGTAGTAGCCTTCGATAAACTGGCCTTTCTCGTCGAACAGGAAGCAGCGGTCGAAATCACCGTCAAAGGCGATGCCCATATCCGCACCGTGCTCAATCACCGCGTTACGGGTGTCATCGCGACACTCCGGCAGCA
>NZ_JBIMRC010000027.1:0-56333 GCF_043945575.1 Enterobacter cloacae complex sp. 2024EL-00214
AGTACCAGCGTACGGCCCACAGAATGATGTCACGCTGAAAATGCCGGCCTTTGAATGGGTTCATGTGCAGCTCCATCAGCAAAAGGGGATGATAAGTTTATCACCACCGACTATTTGCAACAGTGCCTCGAAAGCTGGGACGAGTACGGGCAGCGTGAGCAGACCCGACGCGAGCACCTGGTCGAGCTGCAAACGGTGTTCGGCTTCCAGCCGTTCACGATTGGCCACTACCGGCAGGCTGTCCAGTTGCTGACCGAGCTGGCCATGCAAACCGACAAGGGCATCGTGCTGGCCAGAGCCTTGATCGAGCACCTGCGGCGGCAGTCGGTCATTGTGCCCGCCCTCAACGCCGTCGAGCGGGCGAGCGCCGAAGCGATTACCCGCGCCGTGTTCTTCAACCGCCTGGGGGAAATCCGCGACCGCAGCTTCGAGCAGCAGCGCTACCGGGCCAGCGGCCTCAACCTGGTGACGGCGGCCATCGTGCTATGGAACACGGTCTATCTGGAGCGGGCCGCGAACGCCTTGCGTGGCCACGGTCAAGCCGTCGATGACGGCCTGTTGCAGTACCTGTCGCCGCTCGGCTGGGAGCACATCAACCTGACCGGCGATTACCTCTGGCGCAGCAGCGCCAAGATCGGCGCGGGCAAGTTCAGGCCGCTACGGCCGCTGCAACCGGCTTAGCGTGCTTTATTTAATGAGATGGTCACTCCCTCCTTCCCGGTACTATGCTGAGGACAGGCTTTCATTCGGAGAACTATCATGGAAAACATTGCGCTCATTGGTATCGATCTGGGTAAAAACTCTTTCCATATTCATTGCCAGGATCGTCGCGGCAAGGCTGTTTACCGTAAAAAATTTACACGGCCAAAGTTAATCGAATTTTTGGCGACATGCCCCGCTACAACCATCGCAATGGAAGCCTGTGGTGGCTCTCACTTTATGGCACGCAAGTTGGAAGAGTTGGGGCATTTTCCTAAGCTGATATCACCACAATTTGTCCGTCCATTCGTTAAAAGTAACAAAAACGACTTTGTCGACGCCGAAGCTATTTGTGAAGCTGCATCGCGTCCGTCTATGCGTTTTGTACAGCCCAGAACTGAATCTCAGCAGGCAATGCGTGCGCTGCATCGTGTCCGTGAATCCCTGGTTCAGGATAAGGTAAAAACAACCAATCAGATGCATGCTTTTCTGCTGGAATTTGGCATCAGCGTTCCACGAGGAGCTGCCGTTATTAGCCGACTGAGTACCCTTCTTGAGGACAATAGTTTGCCTCTATACCTCAGCCAGTTATTGCTGAAATTACAACAGCATTATCACTATCTTGTTGAGCAGATTAAAGATTTGGAATCCCAGTTGAAACGAAAGTTGGACGAAGATGAGATTGGACAGCGCTTGCTGAGCATTCCCTGCGTCGGAACACTGACAGCGAGTACTATTTCAACTGAGATTGGCGACGGGAAGCAGTACGCCAGCAGTCGTGACTTTGCGGCGGCAACAGGGCTAGTGCCTCGACAGTACAGCACGGGAGGTCGGACGACATTGCTGGGAATTAGTAAGCGAGGTAACAAAAAGATCCGAACTTTGTTGGTTCAATGTGCCAGGGTATTCATACAAAAACTGGAACACCAGTCTGGCAAATTGGCCGATTGGGTCAGGGATCTACTGTGTAGGAAAAGCAACTTTGTCGTCACTTGTGCTCTGGCAAACAAGCTGGCCAGAATAGCCTGGGCCCTAACGGCACGACAGCAAACTTATGTAGCATAACGGCAGAAATACACCGGTTTAAAGAATCACTGATCTGGTTTTGCGAATACTGATATTGATGATACTAACGGCCCACCGGCCTGTTGAGGAACCTGTAAAACGGAAAGGCTCATTGAAGCCGTATATTTTCTGGAGGTTCATCAGGCGCGGAACTCATCGAGGCGCGGGAATAAAATCCCATTCAGACGCCGGATAGATTCAAGCAAGCCAATTTATCGTCAAAATCGGTGTTGCAAAAACGGGAGTGACCATAGATTCCGTTTTCTGAGACGACCCCTTTTTCGTGGCCTCTCGTTGAGCTGCCTGGTGATTAGAAGTGAGATAAATGAACAGGGATAAGCGAGATAATTGTGGGATTCTGTGGTTGTCCCGGGGATTTAGGTAATGGTGCCAACTTACTGATTTAGTGTACGATGGTGTTTTTGAGGTGCTCCCGTGGCTTCCATCTCCATCAGTTGTCCCTCCTGCTCAGCTACTGAAGGCGTGGTGCGTAACGGTAAAAGTACTGCCGGACATCAGCGCTATCTCTGCTCTCACTGCCGTAAAACATGGCAGCTACAGTTCACTTACACCGCCTCTCAGCCCGGTACACACCAGAAAATCATTGATATGGCCATGAATGGTGTTGGATGCCGGGCAACCGCCCGCATTATGGGCGTTGGCCTCAACACGATTTTACGTCACTTAAAAAACTCAGGCCGCAGTCGGTAACCTCGCGCATACAGCCGGGCAGTGATGTGATTGTCTGCGCTGAAATGGACGAACAGTGGGGCTACGTCGGTGCTAAATCACGTCAGCGCTGGCTGTTTTACGCGTATGACAGGATAGGGGTCTGACGCTCAGTGGAACGAAAACTCACGTTAAGGGATTTTGGTCATGAGATTATCAAAAAGGATCTTCACCTAGATCCTTTTAAATTAAAAATGAAGTTTTAAATCAATCTAAAGTATATATGAGTAAACTTGGTCTGACAGTTACCAATGCTTAATCAGTGAGGCACCTATCTCAGCGATCTGTCTATTTCGTTCATCCATAGTTGCCTGACTCCCCGTCGTGTAGATAACTACGATACGGGAGGGCTTACCATCTGGCCCCAGTGCTGCAATGATACCGCGAGACCCACGCTCACCGGCTCCAGATTTATCAGCAATAAACCAGCCAGCCGGAAGGGCCGAGCGCAGAAGTGGTCCTGCAACTTTATCCGCCTCCATCCAGTCTATTAATTGTTGCCGGGAAGCTAGAGTAAGTAGTTCGCCAGTTAATAGTTTGCGCAACGTTGTTGCCATTGCTGCAGGCATCGTGGTGTCACGCTCGTCGTTTGGTATGGCTTCATTCAGCTCCGGTTCCCAACGATCAAGGCGAGTTACATGATCCCCCATGTTGTGCAAAAAAGCGGTTAGCTCCTTCGGTCCTCCGATCGTTGTCAGAAGTAAGTTGGCAGCAGTGTTATCACTCATGGTTATGGCAGCACTGCATAATTCTCTTACTGTCATGCCATCCGTAAGATGCTTTTCTGTGACTGGTGAGTACTCAACCAAGTCATTCTGAGAATAGTGTATGCGGCGACCGAGTTGCTCTTGCCCGGCGTCAACACGGGATAATACCGCACCACATAGCAGAACTTTAAAAGTGCTCATCATTGGAAAACGTTCTTCGGGGCGAAAACTCTCAAGGATCTTACCGCTGTTGAGATCCAGTTCGATGTAACCCACTCGTGCACCCAACTGATCTTCAGCATCTTTTACTTTCACCAGCGTTTCTGGGTGAGCAAAAACAGGAAGGCAAAATGCCGCAAAAAAGGGAATAAGGGCGACACGAAAATGTTGAATACTCATACTCTTCCTTTTTCAATATTATTGAAGCATTTACCAGGGTTATTGTCTCATGAGCGGATACATATTTGAATGTATTTAGAAAAATAAACAAATAGGGGTTCCGCGCACATTTCCCCGAAAAGTGCCACCTGACGTCTAAGAAACCATTATTATCATGACATTAACCTATAAAAATAGGCGTATCACGAGGCCCTTTCGTCTTCAAGAATTTTATAAACCGTGGAGCGGGCAATACTGAGCTGATGAGCAATTTCCGTTGCACCAGTGCCCTTCTGATGAAGCGTCAGCACGACGTTCCTGTCCACGGTACGCCTGCGGCCAAATTTGATTCCTTTCAGCTTTGCTTCCTGTCGGCCCTCATTCGTGCGTTCTAGGATCCTCCGGCGTTCAGCCTGTGCCACAGCCGACAGGATGGTGACCACCATTTGCCCCATATCACCGTCGGTACTGATCCCGTCATCAATGAACCGGACTGCCACGCCCTGAGCGTCAAATTCCTTTATCAGTTGGATCATATCGGCAGTGTCGCGGCCAAGACGGTCGAGCTTCTTAACCAGAATGACATCACCTTCCTCCACCTTCATCCTCAGCAAATCCAGCCCTTCCCGGTCTGTTGAACTGCCGGATGCCTTATCGGTAAATATACGGTTTGCTTTCACACCTGCGTCTTTGAGTGCTCTGACCTGAAGATCAAGAGACTGCTGACTGGTTGAGACCCGAGCGTAACCAAAAAGTCGCATAAAAATGTACCTTAAATCGAATATCGGACAACTCATGTCTATTATTACAAATTTACGATTTAATAGACATATTAATGTAACAGTTTTACGATGTCCGATAATTTATAATATTTCGAACGGTTGCAGTTGTGTTAAAAAAGCCGTCAGGCAGGGAGGCCGATATGCCCGTTGAT
Organism: Enterobacter cloacae complex sp. 2024EL-00214; assembly: GCF_043945575.1. NCBI lineage: Bacteria > Pseudomonadati > Pseudomonadota > Gammaproteobacteria > Enterobacterales > Enterobacteriaceae > Enterobacter > Enterobacter cloacae complex sp. 2024EL-00214. The sequence goes on from NZ_JBIMRC010000027.1 coordinate 4,513, forward strand.
TTTTTGACCACTGAGCAGGTTGAGAGTTATGGCAGGTTCACTGGCGAACCCGATGAACTTCAGCTGGCGCGTTATTTTCATCTTGATGAAGCGGATAAAGAATTTATCGGGAAAAGCCGGGGTGATCACAATCGACTTGGTATTGCCCTGCAAATCGGGTGTGTGCGTTTTCTGGGCACTTTTCTTACTGACATGAATCATATTCCTTCCGGCGTCCGGCATTTTACCGCCAGACAGCTCGGGATTCGTGATATCACCGTTCTTGCAGAATACGGTCAGAGGGAAAATACCCGCCGTGAGCATGCAGCGCTGATACGTCAGCACTATCAGTATCGTGAATTTGCCTGGCCCTGGACATTTCGCCTTACCCGTCTTTTATATACCCGGAGCTGGATAAGCAACGAACGTCCTGGCCTGCTTTTCGACCTGGCGACAGGGTGGCTTATGCAACATCGTATTATTCTCCCCGGAGCCACCACGCTGACCCGGTTGATTTCAGAGGTAAGGGAAAAGGCGACGTTGCGCCTGTGGAACAAACTGGCACTGATACCGTCAGCCGAACAGCGTTCACAGCTGGAGATGCTGCTGGGGCCAACTGATTGCAGCCGCCTGTCTTTACTGGAATCACTGAAAAAAGGCCCTGTGACCATCAGTGGTCCGGCGTTTAATGAAGCAATTGAACGCTGGAAAACTCTGAACGATTTTGGCCTGCATGCTGAAAACCTGAGTACACTCCCGGCTGTGCGCCTGAAAAATCTCGCACGTTATGCTGGTATGACTTCGGTGTTCAATATTGCCAGGATGTCACCGCAGAAAAGGATGGCGGTTCTGGTTGCCTTTGTCCTTGCATGGGAAACGCTGGCGCTGGATGATGCACTGGACGTTCTGGACGCCATGCTGGCCGTTATCATCCGTGACGCCAGAAAGATTGGGCAGAAAAAACGGCTCCGCTCGCTGAAGGATCTGGATAAATCTGCATTGGCGCTCGCCAGCGCATGTTCGTACTTGCTGAAAGAAGAAACACCGGACGAATCGATTCGTGCTGAGGTGTTCAGCTACATCCCTAGGCAAAAGCTGGCTGAAATCATCACGCTTGTCCGTGAAATTGCCCGGCCCTCAGACGATAATTTTCATGACGAAATGGTGGAGCAGTACGGGCGCGTTCGTCGTTTCCTGCCCCATCTGCTGAATACCGTTAAATTTTCATCCGCACCTGCCGGGGTTACCACTCTGAATGCCTGTGACTACCTCAGCCGGGAGTTCAGCTCACGGCGGCAGTTTTTTGACGACGCACCAACGGAAATCATCAGTCAGTCATGGAAACGGCTGGTGATTAACAAGGAAAAACATATCACCCGAAGGGGATACACGCTCTGCTTTCTCAGTAAACTGCAGGATAGTCTGAGACGGAGGGATGTCTACGTTACCGGCAGTAACCGGTGGGGAGATCCTCGTGCAAGATTACTACAGGGTGCTGACTGGCAGGCAAATCGGATTAAGGTTTATCGTTCTTTGGGGCACCCGACAGACCCGCAGGAAGCAATAAAATCTCTGGGCCATCAGCTTGATAGTCGTTACAGACAGGTTGCTGCACGTCTTGGCGAAAATGAGGCTGTCGAACTCGATGTTTCTGGCCCGAAGCCCCGGTTGACAATTTCTCCCCTCGCCAGTCTTGATGAGCCGGACAGTCTGAAACGACTGAGCAAAATGATCAGTGATCTGCTCCCTCCGGTGGATTTAACGGAGTTGCTGCTCGAAATTAACGCCCATACCGGATTTGCTGATGAGTTTTTCCATGCCAGTGAAGCCAGTGCCAGAGTTGATGATCTGCCCGTCAGCATCAGCGCCGTGCTGATGGCTGAAGCCTGCAATATCGGTCTGGAACCACTGATCAGATCAAATGTTCCTGCACTGACCCGACACCGGCTGAACTGGACAAAAGCGAACTATCTGCGGGCTGAAACTATCACCAGCGCTAATGCCAGACTGGTTGATTTTCAGGCAACGCTGCCACTGGCACAGATATGGGGTGGAGGAGAAGTGGCATCTGCAGATGGAATGCGCTTTGTTACGCCAGTCAGAACAATCAATGCCGGACCGAACCGCAAATACTTTGGTAATAACAGAGGGATCACCTGGTACAACTTTGTGTCCGATCAGTATTCCGGCTTTCATGGCATCGTTATACCGGGGACGCTGAGGGACTCTATCTTTGTGCTGGAAGGCCTTCTGGAACAGGAGACCGGGCTGAATCCAACCGAAATTATGACCGATACGGCAGGTGCCAGCGATCTTGTCTTTGGCCTTTTCTGGCTGCTGGGATACCAGTTTTCTCCACGCCTGGCTGATGCCGGTGCTTCGGTTTTCTGGCGAATGGACCATGATGCCGACTATGGCGTGCTGAATGATATTGCCAGAGGGCAATCAGATCCCCGAAAAATAGTCCTTCAGTGGGACGAAATGATCCGGACCGCAGGCTCCCTGAAGCTGGGCAAAGTACAGGCCTCAGTGCTGGTCCGTTCATTGCTGAAAAGTGAACGTCCCTCCGGACTGACTCAGGCAATCATTGAAGTGGGGCGCATCAACAAAACGCTGTATCTGCTTAATTATATTGATGATGAAGATTACCGCCGGCGCATTCTGACCCAGCTTAATCGGGGAGAAAGCCGTCATGCAGTTGCCAGAGCCATCTGTCACGGTCAAAAAGGTGAGATAAGAAAACGATATACCGACGGTCAGGAAGATCAGTTGGGAGCTCTGGGGCTGGTCACTAACGCCGTCGTGTTATGGAACACTATTTATATGCAGGCAGCTCTGGATCATCTCCGGGCGCAGGGTGAAACACTGAATGATGAAGATATCGCACGCCTCTCCCCGCTTTGGGGGGGTAAGCGGGAACCCCAGAAAATTCCGCCATTCCGCATTGTGGAATTTTTTGGGGGGGTGGTCCGCGGCATGACGACCCGCCAAAGGCTACCGCATCTATCTGAGGCGCTGTGGCGCGACGCTGAAACCCCGGGGAATTCCGCTACTCCAGTTCCAGGTCCGCAATAGTTCGTCCAGGTCGGGTGGCGTACGCCGGAAACGCCGATTTTTCCGCAACCGTTTCTGCGTTGTCGGCAAGGTGGTCTCAGAGAGCGCTCAAGAAGCGGTTTTTCTCGTATGTTTAGCTACGGTGGCCTAGGAGCCTGCGCGGCAGAAGCCAAATCGGCGGAAGATCGAGGACGATACGGGGATGGCTGCCAGTTACCTTCCTTACCGACCCGACCAATCCTATCTGCTGCCCCCTTCTCTGGGAGAGTGGCTACCTGAAGGGCATCTTGCCTACTTCATCAGCGAGACTGTCGATACGCTGGACTTGAGCGCATTCCACGCCCGGTATGCCGGCGGTGGTCCGGGCAATCAGCCGTTTCATCCGGCGATGATGGTCAAAGTGCTGATCTATGGTTACGCGAGCGGCGTCTTCTCTTCGCGCAAACTAGCCAGGAAGCTGTACGAGGATGTCGCGTTGCGTGTGCTGGCCGCTGGAAACTTCCCGGCCCACCGCACGCTGAGTGACTTCCGTGCCCTACACCTGACCGAGCTTGAGAATTTGTTCGTTCAGGTGGTGCAACTGGCGCGCGAATGTGGGCTGGTGAAGCTTGGCACGATCGCGGTCGACGGCACCAAGGTAAAAGCCAACGCCAGCCGCCACAAGGCGATGAGCTATAAGCGCATGAAGCCGGCCGAGGACGAATTGCATTGCGAGATCAAGGCGCTGCTTGATCGCGCCAAGGCTACCGACGACCAGGAGCGTAACGAGCCGGAGCTGGACATTCCTGCCGAGATTTCTCGCCGCGAGAAGCGCCTGGAGGCGATCCAGGCGGCAAAGGCGCGCCTGGAAGCGCGCCAGCGTGAAGCGGACCAGGCCCGGGGGCGCAGCGAAGACGATGGCCGCCGGCCTCGCCATCCGGATGGCTCGGACAAGGGCGGTGGCTCGTACAAACGCGAGTTTGGTGTGCCGGATGACCGTGATCAGGAAAGCTTCACCGATCCGGACAGCCGGATCATGAAACACGCCGGTGGTGGCTCCGAGCAGAGCTACAACGGGTACACAGCGGTCGATGCCGAGCACCAGATCATCGTGGCGGCGGAGTTGACCAACTGCGCCGCGGACAGTCAGGCGCTGCTGGGCATGCTGGCAGCAGTTCAGGCCAACACCGGAGAAATGCCGGCCCAGACGCTGGCGGATGCGGGATTCCGTAGTGAGGCTGTTCTGGCAAAGGTCGCCGATCACCACGGCGATGTCATCGTTGCCCTCGGCCGCGAGGGACGTGAAGATGCCAAGGTCAATGCCAAGACCCATCCGCATACGGCGGCGATTGCGGCGAAATTGAAAACGGAGCAAGGCGATGCAGCTTACCGCCGGCGCAAGTCGATCGTGGAGGCTCCGAATGGTTGGATCAAGGCGGTGATGGGATTGCGTCAGTTCAGCATGAGGGGCCTGGACAAGGTGCAAGCCGAGTGGAAGCTCGTCTGCATGGCGCTAAATCTGAGGCGAATGGCGTATCTGTGAGGGCGAAGGTTAAATGGGGCGGCTCAAATGCACCCCAGTCGTCATAACACGCCGCGCGCCGCAAGATTGGTATCCTTGGCGCCGACGCCTTGCCAATTGCAGAGAGCGCCGCCGCCATCGTCAGTGCTCTACAGAAAACCGGTCACACGGCTCTGCCGCGCAGACTCCTAGCCTAAATGTGACAGTGGTTGGTAATCCATGCCGCCCGCAAGGGCGGCGGTGGTGGGCCAATAGATGATTTTCAGAGCCTTACTGCCCGTTGACGCCCAATCCCTCGAGCGCGAGTCTAGCCGCAGCGGCGATGACGGCCTCGCTGTGCTTGTCATCCTTGTTAGGCGCCCGGGTGTAGACGGCCAACACAATAGGTGCGCGCCCAGTGGGCCAGACGACGGCATAGTCATTTGCCGTGCCATACCCTCCGCAGGTTCCGGTTTTGTCTCCGACTGCCCAGTCTGCCGGCACCGCCGCGCGGATGCGGTGGTTGCCGGTCGTGTTTCCCTTTAGCCAATCAACAAACTGCTGCCGCTGCGGCGCAGCCAGTGCAGAGCCCAGTGTCAGTTTTTGTAAGCTTTCCGTCACGGCGCGCGGCGATGAGGTATCGCGCGCATCGCCTGGGATGGCGGAGTTCAGCTCCAGCTCCCAGCGGTCCAGACGGAACGTGGTATCGCCGATAGAGCGCATGAAGGCCGTCAGCCCGGCCGGGCCGCCCAACTCCTTCAGCAACAAATTGGCGGCGGCGTTATCACTGTATTGCACGGCGGCCGCGGACAGCTCCGCCACCGTCATGCCTGTTGTCAGATATTTTTCCGAGATGGGTGACCACCGAACCAGCGCATTTTTGCCGTAACGGATGGGTGTGTCCAGCAAGCCGGCCTGCTGCTGGCTGCGAGCCAGCACAGCGGCAGCAAGAAAGCCCTTGAATGAGCTGCACAGTGGGAAGCGCTCCTCAGCGCGGTAACTTACAGTTGCGCCTGAGCCGGTATCCATCGCGTACACACCGATGGAGCCGCCAAAGTCCTGTTCGAGTTTAGCGAATGGTTCCGCGACGAGGTTGGTCAGCGCGGTGGCAGAAAAGCCAGCCAGCGGCCATGAGAGACAAGACAGCAGAACTAGACGGCGATACAGTGACATCAACGATATTCCTTGTTTGAAGGTGGAGCTAGGTGTAGCGGCCGGATGTAATCAGGCCGCTACAGCTGGGATTATCACCGAGCGGCAAGCCGCTCCCTCTCCAGAGGCTGTAACGGCTGTAACTGCCCCGGATGGGCACACATCGGGTTGGTAAGTCCCTGGCACCACAACGTCCAGCGCTATTGAAAAACGAATCAGGTCGGCGTTCATGGGTCGGCCACCTCGCCTGACCTCGGCATCCACGTTACGGACGGCCTCAGGAAGTCCTGGCCAAGCCCCGACTATTGGGGCGCGAAGATAGCACCGAGGGTACGCCGGTGTCAACACCAACTGAAAACTGACCCACTTTACCCCTGAATCACCAAAGTAATACTGACCCACCTGGATCATTCGGGTTTGGAATTTTTCCTGACCACTCCCGCCTTCCTCTTGTCCTTCAAGCGGTAGCTTTCGCCGCTCAGGGTCAGGATATGGGCATGGTGCAGCAGCCGATCCAGCATCGCGGCTGTCAGGGTGGTATCGCCGGCAAACGCGTCGGCCCACTGGCTGAACGGCAGGTTCGAGGTCAGGATCATCGCCCCTTTCTCATAGCGCTTCGCCACCACCTGAAAGAACAGGTTCGCTTCCTCGCGTCCGAAAGGCAGGTAGCCGATCTCATCGATCACCAGCAGCCGTGGACCGAGGATGGCGCGGTTGAAGTATTCCTTCAGCCGCCCTTGTCGCTGCGCCGTGCTCAGTTGCAGCATCAGGTCGGCTGCCGTGATGAAGCGTGTCTTGACCCCGGCTTGCGCGGCCTTGTAACCCAAGGCGATGGCGAGGTGGGTCTTGCCGATGCCAGAGGGTCCGATCAGCACCACGTTCTCGGCCCGTTCGACAAACGCCAGACTGCCCAGCTCCTGCACCAGTGCCTTGGGCACGCCGGGGTTGAAGCTGAAGTCATAGTCCTCCAGGGTCTTGATGCCCGGGAAGCAAGCCATCCGCGTCAGCAGTTCGCGGCTGCGCTGCTGGCGACACCCCGCTTCATGCCGCAACAGGTGTTCCAGGAAGTCGGTGAAGCTGAAGTCCTCGCGCACCGCCTGCTGCGCCAGGACGGGGTAATGCGTTGCCACCCGTTCGAGTTTGAGTTGCTGGCACAGGGCGTCGATCCGCTCATGCTGGAGGTTCATCGGCAGGCCTCCCCAATTGCGTCATAGACAGACAGTGGGTGCTGGAGAGATTCCAGTGGTACCGGGCGGAGACTGTTATCCAGCAGGGGGGCCTCGTCGCGCCGCACACGGGATGGCAAGGGTTGCAGGTGTTCCCGCTCCTGCCGCCAACGGTCGATGGGGCGCTCGTTCAGGGTGGCGTGGACCCGCACATTCGCCTCGTCTGCCAACCAGTCACGGACGCGTCGGTTGGCAGCAGCACAATCGAGCAGCAGCCCCGTGCCCTTCATCCGGGTCAGCAACGGGTTGTAGAAGCTCTCGCGGAAGTAGCGATTGAAGCGCTCGACCTTGCCTTTGGTCTGGGCCCGATACGGGCGACACAGCCGGATCCGGAACCCCAGGTCATCGGCCAGTTGAAGCAAGCCGGGGTGAAAACGGTGCTTGCCGTCACCGTAGGCATCGCGTTCCAGCACCACGGTCTTCATGTTGTCGAACAACACCTCGCGGGGCACACCGCCCAGATAGTCAAAAGCCAGCAACAGGGAGTCCCGCACGGACTCGAAGGATTCGTCCGGTACGAAGGTGACAAACGTCATGCGGCTGTATCCCAGCGTGGCGACGAAGGCCGACATGGGGGATCTGGCCCGGCGCAAGACCACGAAATCAGCCTGCAACTGCCGTCCGGGCTCGGTCTCGAAACGGACGGCCGGACCTGCTTCGCGGCGGGCGGGCTTGAGCGTGGCGAGGAAGGCGCGCAATAACGAGAGACCGCCGCCATACCCTTGAGCGCGGATTTCCCGATTCAGGACGGTGGCAGGCAGCCAGATGGGGTGGGCCTGCTCGACCCGTTGCCGCAGATAAGATTCAAATGGCCCCAGTTTGGTGGGGCGTGGTTCACGGGGCTGGTATCGCGCTACCGACGGATCGCGGAGGTAGCGGCGCACGGTATTGCGCGAGACCCCCAACGTGCGGGCGATGTGCCGGATGGAGTGGCCCTGTCGGGCAAGAACTCTGATTTCCACGGTTTGCTCCTGGGTCAACATCGACGGCCTCGAAAAGGCCGCCAAACTAGCCCAGGTGGATCAGTTTTACTTCGCTGGGGTGGGTCAGTTTTACACTGCTGCTAACACGGAACCGCTGAAAATTCCGTCACTCCAGTTCCAGGCCTGCGACGATCGCATCGAGATCGATCGTCTTGCCGCTGCTTTGAAAGGTGTAGTGCCCGTTGAGCAGGATGTGCCGCCATGCCGCAGGCGAAATTTTTGTGATGAGTGCCAGCGCCTTGCTGTTGCCGGCCGCCTCGTACTTGGTCACCAGCCGCGACAAGATTGCCGAGTTGTAGAAAATGATCGTGTTGGCGATCAGCCGTGCGCACTGGTTGCTGATCTCGATTTCAATGTCGGTGCGACCGGTCAGTTCCTTCTTACCGCCGACCTGGGCAATGGCCGAGCGTAGCTGATGGTAGGACTCGAGGCGATTTTGCGAGCGGTGCACGTTGCGTTCCAGTTGCGGATCGCGCAGGTAGCGAAGCGTGTAGATGCTGCGGATGAGCTTGTCGAACTCGAAGATCGCGCGCCGCGTCGGGTTCGTCGTGGTGTAGGTGCACAGCTTGCGGATCAGCGTGCCCTGCGTCATTTCCTTCAGCCCGAGTGTGGCGACGATCCGGTCGATGTTCGGCTTCTCGCGATGGATGAGATCGCAGTCGATTTTCCCGACTGGCCGAATCAGGCACGCCTGATACTGTGCTGGATCGTCAGCGCAGTAGAGTTCTTTCAATTGCGCGTTGAGGTCGGTGAAGCGCGGCTCGAACCGCCGGCCAAACCAATGCAGGATGGCGAAGTTGGCCTTGTTGACGCTGTGCATGTCGCCGGTGATCGCGGTCGGCATGATGTCCGACGTGTTGCGATACCAGATGTCGAACACGTGGTGGGCCTCGTAGTCGTGCGCGCCGATCAGGTAGCCGTTGAGCGGGATGTGGTTGCACAGCAGCGTGTAGGCGACCACGCCCTTGCCGCGCCCGAAGTACTTGCGCGAATAGCGCGCCTTCACGGTCGGCCGTTCGACGCTGAATTTCTGCCCGTCGACGGCACCGTACAGCGTTTCGAGGTCGAACGAGTAGTATGGGAAGATCGGTAGCGTGGCGATGGCGTTGCTGATGCAGTCGTTGGCCGCGTGCAGCGTTGCCTGGCGCAGGTACTGCTGGTAGCCGCTATCCAGCACGTGGTACGGGATGTCGCTGGTGCGCGCCATGACGTGGTTGCCGTGGTTCATCGCTTGCGCGATGATGACCGCCATCAGGCTGTCAGCGTCGGCGACCTTCTTCGCGTAGCGCGGCTGCATGGGCGTGAACGCCGACAGAAACTTGCACTCGTCGTTGACGAAGCGAAACACGTCGGCCACGTCGCAGAACGGAAGCTTCTCGTAGAATGCCTTTTCGCGCGCTTTCTCATTCTCGCTCTTGGGCTTGCGCCAGGTCAGTTTCTGCGTGTCCTTGTTGTATTCGAGGTGCGTCAGCTTGCCCTGTTTCAGCTCGCGGTTGAACGCCAGCCACTGCGTGCGCAGTTCGGCAGTCAGCGCATCGAGTTGGGCATGGACGGGTTGCTGCAGGAAGGGGATCTCCATTTTTGCGAGCACATCGATCTTCCTGTCCATCTCAACCAGTTCATCTGAGAAGTGCCGGTGTTGCAGGCTGTCGTCGAGGTAGAGTTCACCCGATTGGAGACGCTTCCTGATCTGGCGGTACAGCCAGAACTCGTAGCGGTCAGCGTGCAGGCCGGTTGGTTTACCGTCGGCGTCGAAGGTCAGCAGGTACGGCCGCAAGCGTTTCGGAAGTGTCGCCGCGGGCCACTCGTCGAGTGGCCGTTGCGACAGCCGCTGCTGCTTGGCAAAAACACCTTTGGCCCAGGCCAGCGCGGCAAGCCATGGACTGTCTGGATTGGAGCCGGAGAGGTCGAGCGCAACGTACAGTGGACGAAGATGGCGGCGCATGCGGTCGGCCAGCCCGTCCACCGCCTGCCACTGCAAGGCCAGCTTGCTCGCCGGCTTCACGCTCATACGCTGCGCCGTGGTTTGCAGCGTATCGCGAGGCATGATCTTGTAGGCGCGCTGCCGCACCTCGCCGAAGGGCGTGGGATCGGCCACGCTATCATCAACGTAGAGTGACAGCAGGCGGCCTACCCGCGGCGTTTCCTGCTGACGGCGCACCTGCTCGTCGGCAAAGGATTGTTTGGCACCAGCGCTGCTTTCGTCCTCCAACTGCTTCATGTGGTACGCCATCGCATCGACCAGGTTGTCGGAGAGCTGCCGGTAGCGTACCCAGGCATAGCACAGCAGGTAGAGTTGGGTCTGATCGGCCTTCAGATTGCGCAGGTCGTGGACGGTGTAGAAGTTTGCCAGGCTCGCGTAGTACAGCAGGTTCTGCTGCGAGACGTCGAGTTTAGGCAGCAGTGTCTTGGCGATTGCGTGCAGCGGCTCCAGCGTGGCGCGCTTTTCGCGCTCGCGGACCATCTGGCGCCAGCCGAAATTCTTGGCGTCCTGCTTGAGCGCCGCCAGTTGCGACAGGGTGTCATCACGGACCAGAAGCTGGCTCAGCGCGGCCTTGGCAGATTCGTCCAACGCTTGCTCCAGCAGATTGCCCAGGCGCCGGCGCTCGGCGGATAGCGTTTCGCTGACCAACTCTTGCAAGGTCGTATAGCCGGGCCGGATAATCTTGTGCTCATTGAGCCAGACGATCAGCTCGGCGGCGACGAACCCCGGCGTTACGTCACGCCGCACGGTCCGTGCGGCCTGCTGCTCGAGCTGCGGCAGGAAGGCGGCCGACCACGGCCAGTAGCCGAATAGTTTGGCGATCTGCTCGCGCTGGGTGTAGCGTTCATGCTTGGTGATCGCCTTGGGTTCGAACACCTCGCCGTGGAAATAGCGGCTCAGCACGAAAGCGCAATCGTCCTCGACTTCGTCCCAGTCGAAACTGAAGAAGGCATGCTTGGCCTTGAAGTAGCCGATCTGCAAGAGGCAATAGACCTTGGCATGAAGACTGGGCCGGCTGTTGGCAAGCGCCAACTCGGTTTCTGTCACAGCCAGATATTCCAGCTGCTGCGCATCATCGAACTCCGGCAGGCCATACAAGGCCTCCTGTTCGGCGTCGGATAGGACGCTGAGTAGCTTGTTCTTCTTGCTCATGGCCCGTTCTTGCTATCTTGAGGTTTCGTAGAAACATGGGGCATTTTCGATTCTACTGAAATAATCGTTATTATCGCGTTACTCGCTTTTCGAATCGCAACCTGTCCATATGAAAACGGGCCAGACTACGGCTTCGAGTTCTACCCCAGTCGGCTTTCCCGATGCGGATTCGCTGGCTGCCTTGCGCGGCTGGTACGCGGGACTCAGCTCTCGCGCGGCCGTTGAACACTACCTGGCGGCACGCAAGGCCGCCGGTCAATCAGCGCGAGGGATGCTGGGGCATATCCGCCGCCAGCTCATCGTTTTCGCCAACAGCCGCCACCGGCCGGATCTGGCCGACGTGTTCCAGCACGCCCCCGAAGAGCGACAGGGGCGCGCGGGTGCCGTCGAACGCGCGATCCGGCTCTTGCCCACGCTGCCGGCGCCGAAGCCCCAGATCAGCGACAGCATCGACCAGTGGCTGTCTCCGAGGACCGTCAGGGCACTGCAGGCGTACGGTATCCACACCCTCTCGGCGCTGACCGTGCGCATTCCCCGCCGGCGTGGCTGGTGGAAAGCCATCGAGGGACTCGGCATGACAGGCGCCCGGCAGGTCGAGGCTTTCTTTGCCGCACATCCGCAGCTCACCGAGCGCGCCCGGGCCCTGATCCCGATTATTCAGCCCAGCGGCATCGTGCCGTGGGAGCAGTTGCGTCTGCCGAACGAAGTCGACGGCTCGCAGGGCAATTTCCGGGCCCCGCGCAACGCTTGCACGCTGAATGCGACCAACGACTACGAGGCCGTGCAGGCCTGGCTGGCGCTGCACGAGACTGTCGCCACACAGCGCGCCTATCGCAAGGAGGCTGCGCGGCTAATCCTGTGGGCCATCGTCGAACGCGGACGGGCGCTATCATCCCTGACCACGGACGATGCAATCGCGTACCGGGCCTTTGTCCGGCACCCGACCCCGCGCGAGCGTTGGGTGGGGCCACCTCGACCACGCGATTCGGTGGAATGGCGCCCCTTCTCGGGCGGCTTGTCCGCACGCTCGGCAGCGTATGCGCTGACGGTGCTCTCGGCGCTGTTCCGGTGGCTCATCGAGCAGCGCTATGTGCTGGCCAACCCTTTCGCCGGCGTCAAGGTACGCGGTCACGCCTTGCGGCCCGCACTGGATACGGCGCGAGGCTTTACCGAGGGAGAATGGCTACTGCTGCGCGCCATTGCAGACGGCCTGGAATGGTCCTACGGCTGGTCCGAGCCGGCAGCACAACGCCTGCGCTTCATGCTCGACTTCGGCTATGCCACGGGCCTGCGCGCTAGCGAACTGGTCGGCGCCGTCCTGGGTAATGTCCGCCTCGACGAGCACGGTGACCACTGGCTGCATTTGGTTGGCAAAGGTGGCAAACCAGGTAAGGTGGCCTTGCCGCCGCTCGCGTATACGGCGCTGGACCAATACTTGGCACAGCGTCAACTGCCAGTCAGCCGGGAACGGTGGAATCCGAAAACGCCCCTGGTGGGCAGTCTTGGGGAAGACGGTAATGCCGGCATCACCGGCCCTCACCTTTGGTGCGTGTTGCGAAGATTCTTTACGCAAGCCGCTGAGGCCATTGAGGCCGATCATCCGGTCGCCGCCGAAAAGCTGCGCCGTGCCACGCCTCATTGGATGCGTCACAGTCATGCCAGCCATGCGTTGGCCCGGGGAGCTCAGCTCACCGCGGTGCGCGACAACCTACGCCATGCGTCGATCGCCACGACGTCGATGTATTTGCATGGCGATGAGCTCGAGCGCGCCAGGCAGATGCGGCAGGCTTTTGGCGCTCGTCACGTCAAGCGAGGAGTCGACTGAATTTTCATCATACGGAATGACGGAATTTTCTGGGATTCCCGCTTAGAACCCCGCTTTGCCACGGACATATCAATATGCTCGGCCATTATTCCTTCACGCTGGCAGAACTGGTGACCAAAGGTCATCTGAGACCATTAAAAGAGGCGTCAGAGGCAGAAAACGTTGCTTAACGTGAGTTTTCGTTCCACTGAGCGTCAGACCCCTGAAAGCCTATAGCCACGTCTCCGACCAATATGCGCCGTTCGCAACCCAGGTGATTCCTGCAACGGCAAGCGAAGCGCCTTACATCCTCGATGGCCTGCTGATGAACGATGCTGGACGCCATATCCGCGAGCAGTTCACCGACACGGGCGGCTTCACCGATCACGTCTTTGCCGCATGTGCCATTCTCGGCTACCGGTTCGCTCCGCGCATCCGCGACCTGCCATCCAAACGGCTCTACGCGTTCAATCCGTCGGCCGCCCCGGCGCACCTGCGAGCGTTGATCGGCGGAAAGGTCAACCAAGCCATGATCGAGCGCAATTGGCCCGACATCCTGCGCATCGCCGCCACCATTGCTGCCGGGACCGTCGCGCCAAGCCAGATTCTGCGGAAACTCGCCTCCTATCCGCGGCAGAACGAGCTCGCGACAGCCCTGCGGGAAGTCGGTCGCGTCGAGCGCACCCTGTTCATGATCGACTGGATTCTGGATGCCGAACTCCAACGGCGTGCCCAGATCGGGCTCAACAAAGGCGAAGCTCATCATGCGCTGAAGCGGGCAATCAGCTTCCACCGCCGCGGTGAAATCCGCGACCGTTCCGCCGAAGGCCAGCATTACCGCATCGCCGGCATGAATCTGCTCGCCGCCATCATCATCTTCTGGAACACCATGAAGCTCGGCGAGGTCGTTGCAAACCAGAAACGCGATGGAAAGCTGCTATCGCCCGATCTCTTGGCCCATGTTTCGCCGCTCGGATGGGAACACATCAATCTCACCGGAGAATATCGCTGGCCAAAGCCTTAGCGTAGGATTCCGCCCCCTCCCGCAAACGACCCCTTGATCGTGGCATAGGCCGTGGGGATCGATTTGAAACCGCGCACCGGCTTGATCAGTATCTTGAGCTTTCCGTGATCGGCCTCGATCACGTTATTGAGATACTTCACCTGCCGGTGGGCCGTCTCCCGGTCCAGCTTTCCTTCGCGCTTCAATTCGGTGATCGCTGCACCATAGCTCGGCGCTTTGTCGGTATTGAGCGTGGCAGGCTTTTCCCAGTGCTTCAGGCCTCGCAGGGCCTTGCCCAGGAACCGCTTCGCTGCCTTGGCGCTGCGGGTCGGCGACAGGTAGAAATCGATCGTGTCGCCCCGCTTGTCGACTGCCCGGTACAGGTAGGTCCACTTGCCCCGCACCTTGACGTAGGTTTCATCCAGGCGCCAGCTCGGATCAAAGCCACGCCGCCAGAACCAGCGCAGCCGCTTCTCCATCTCCGGGGCGTAGCACTGGACCCAGCGATAGATCGTCGTATGGTCGACCGAAATGCCGCGTTCCGCCAGCATTTCCTCAAGGTCGCGATAGCTGATCGGATAGCGACAATACCAGCGCACCGCCCACAGGATCACATCACCCTGGAAATGGCGCCACTTGAAATCCGTCATCGTTCCGTCCGTCCAATCTCCGCCAAGCATGCTCAAGCTTCACGATTTTTGCAACAGAGCCCACACGAGTATTGAGCATAGTCGAGATTGGTGCAGATCACTTCTGATATTGAACTGTCAGGAGCTGGCTGCACAACAGCCATTACGCCCAATCAACTGGTGCAGTCGTCTTCTGAAAATGACATTTGGTATCTCTCATAAACGGATGTTTTTGAGAGAACTATCTTCGGCCTTCACACGCACGAAAGGCGGCGAAGCTCCGCCGTTAATCCGTCCGCCGGAGATCTCGCCCAGGCAGGCTGAAGGCCGAGCAAGCCTGACAGGCCCGAAAAGCCCGGCACGGGCGTCGGCGGCGATGACGGCGGCGGCATTATCCAGGGTTGATGATGGAAGTGGAGGATATCGACAACCTCTCGCGCAACCAAGACATCGCGGTCGGACTGCAAGTGATCTTGAAGCCACGGGCCCGTCCCACCCCGACATGGACCTCGATGCCCGAACGGACGTTAGATTTCGAGTTCTAGGCGTTCTGCGATGAAGGTTGGATCCCAGCCGGGATTGAAAGTGTCGACGTGGGTGAATCCGAGCCGCTCGTATAGGCCACGCAGGTTCGGGTGGCAGTCGAGCCGCAGCTTGGCGCACCCCTGCGTTCGCGCGGCATGGCGGCAAGCCTCGATCAGCGCGGAGCTGACACCCCGGCCCGCATGTGTCCGTCGCACCGCGAGCTTGTGCAGATATGCGGCCTCCCCCTTGAGGGCGTCGGGCCAGAACTCGGGATCCTCGGCCGACAAGGTGCAACAGCCGACGATGCCGTCGCTGCAACTCGCGACTAGGAGCTCGGATCTCAGGACGAAGGTCTCCGCGAATGTCCGGTCGATCCGCGCGACGTCCCAGGCGGGCGTTCCCTTGGCGGACATCCACGCCGCAGCGTCGTGCATCAGCCGCACAACCTCGTCGATATCACCCGAGCAGGCGACCCGAACGTTCGGAGGCTCCTCGCTGTCCATTCGCTCCCCTGGCGCGGTATGAACCGCCGCCTCATAGTGCAGTTTGATCCTGACGAGCCCAGCATGTCTGCGCCCACCTTCGCGGAACCTGACCAGGGTCCGCTAGCGGGCGGCCGGAAGGTGAATGCTAGGCATGATCTAACCCTCGGTCTCTGGCGTCGCGACTGCGAAATTTCGCGAGGGTTTCCGAGAAGGTGATTGCGCTTCGCAGATCTCCAGGCGCGTGGGTGCGGACGTAGTCAGCGCCATTGCCGATCGCGTGAAGTTCCGCCGCAAGGCTCGCTGGACCCAGATCCTTTACAGGAAGGCCAACGGTGGCGCCCAAGAAGGATTTCCGCGACACCGAGACCAATAGCGGAAGCCCCAACGCCGACTTCAGCTTTTGAAGGTTCGACAGCACGTGCAGCGATGTTTCCGGTGCGGGGCTCAAGAAAAATCCCATCCCCGGATCGAGGATGAGCCGGTCGGCAGCGACCCCGCTCCGTCGCAAGGCGGAAACCCGCGCCTCGAAGAACCGCACAATCTCGTCGAGCGCGTCTTCGGGTCGAAGGTGACCGGTGCGGGTGGCGATGCCATCCCGCTGCGCTGAGTGCATAACCACCAGCCTGCAGTCCGCCTCAGCAATATCGGGATAGAGCGCAGGGTCAGGAAATCCTTGGATATCGTTCAGGTAGCCCACGCCGCGCTTGAGCGCATAGCGCTGGGTTTCCGGTTGGAAGCTGTCGATTGAAACACGGTGCATCTGATCGGACAGGGCGTCTAAGAGCGGCGCAATACGTCTGATCTCATCGGCCGGCGATACAGGCCTCGCGTCCGGATGGCTGGCGGCCGGTCCGACATCCACGACGTCTGATCCGACTCGCAGCATTTCGATCGCCGCGGTGACAGCGCCGGCGGGGTCTAGCCGCCGGCTCTCATCGAAGAAGGAGTCCTCGGTGAGATTCAGAATGCCGAACACCGTCACCATGGCGTCGGCCTCCGCAGCGACTTCCACGATGGGGATCGGGCGAGCAAAAAGGCAGCAATTATGAGCCCCATACCTACAAAGCCCCACGCATCAAGCTTTTGCCCATGAAGCAACCAGGCAATGGCTGTAATTATGACGACGCCGAGTCCCGACCAGACTGCATAAGCAACACCGACAGGGATGGATTTCAGAACCAGACGCAGCCGCAGGCGCCGGAAACTAAACCGATGTCTGTAGGGTTACCGCTGGATCTGCGTGAATTCCAGCAGCAGCAAGAGAAAGACTTTCTACAAACCAGCTTACAGCAGGCAAAATTTAACCAGAAAAAAGCCGCTGAATTACTGGGTCTGACTTACCATCAGCTTCGCGCTTTGCTGAAAAAACACCAGATTTAACGCACATTTGCAGATGTTATATTGGCGGATTTGACGCATAACCTCATCAGGGTTTACCATGACGCCATTACTGTATAAAAAAACAGGCACAAAATATGGCTCTGGCACTCGTTGGCGAAAAAATTAACAGAAACCGCTTCACCGGTGAGAAAATTGAAAATAGTACATTTTTTAACTGTGATTTTTCAGGTGCCGACCTGAGCGGCACTGAATTTATCGGCTGTCAGTTCTATGATCGTGAAAGCCAGAAAGGGTGCAATTTTAGTCGTGCGATGCTGAAAGATGCCATTTTTAAAAGCTGTGATTTATCCATGGCGGATTTTCGCAATGCCAGTGCGCTTGGCATTGAAATTCGCCACTGTCGTGCGCAAGGCGCAGATTTTCGCGGCGCAAGTTTTATGAATATGATCACTACTCGCACCTGGTTTTGCAGTGCATATATCACTAACACAAATCTAAGCTACGCCAATTTTTCGAAAGTCGTGTTGGAAAAGTGTGAGCTGTGGGAAAACCGTTGGATGGGGGCCCAGGTACTGGGCGCGACGTTCAGTGGTTCAGATCTCTCCGGCGGCGAGTTTTCGACTTTCGACTGGCGAGCAGCAAACTTCACACATTGCGATCTGACCAATTCGGAGTTGGGTGACTTAGATATTCGGCGCGTTGATTTACAAGGCGTTAAGTTGGACAACTACCAGGCATCGTTGCTCATGGAACGTCTTGGCATCGCGATTATTGGCTAGTCTTCAGGGAGCGGTGAATATTCCGCCCCCTGCACAGCTTTTTACCCTTCAGGCATCGCTGAAGAGTGGTGTGTGGAAATTTTCCACTCTTTACCGTCCCATGCATAAGTGAATGTGTAGCGGGCTGAAACCGTTGATTTGTCCGCGAAGGTAAATGTGTAGGTACCGGTGTCTATCGCCTTATTAAGGGTCAGTTTGGATATAGAGAATTATTGTACGGTAAGCCTGTTTTTTGAACAGACTTACCTATAGCAATAGGGTGTACTCCCGCGCTATACGGCATTTTCAGAGGTTTGACCTTAATCGGATAACCTAAATGCGATACTGCAAGAGCGACAACTTAAAAGCGATAGCCACTGACGCAAAATCAACCCCTTACGAACCAAGATTGGTTAAATAATGCGCTTAACGTACAAAAATTTCCGATCTCCAAACTGACCCCTAAAAGGTTAGGTGGGGGGGGTTATGCGCATCAGATGAATGTTGTAACTAAACGATGTTTTTATTAAAGGCCGGAGGTGGTTAGCCCCCAGCCTTAGTTACGTTTCCGTATTCATCAATCGATGAACTGGCGGATCAGTTCCAGAATAGCAATCAGCGCGTTTGCCAGCGCCGCTACCGCTCTAAGAACGATGATTAACAGATTAATCATCCGGTTCTCCAGATAAGCTGGAGGAAATCACCGTTGCTTACTCATACACTGCCTGTCACAACGGTTCTCTCGCATTGTTAGATGTAGAGTGACTTCCTCCTGCCAGAGCACCAAACACAGCACCACCTGTTTGTTCAGCCAGGACTTTTGAAACTATTCATACCCGCCGGAACGGGGAAGGGCAGGGAGGCCACTTACAGAGCTAACCCCGCAATTATACCGATCTGCTGGCGAAACTCATGCTGTAATTCAGTCAGTTGACAACTTGTGTCAACTGCCACTGGACAGCCTGTGTCAAGTGCCATAATATTATGGGTGTTAGATGTAGAGTGACTTCCCCGGCCAGAGCACCAACTCCGAACCGGAAAACAAAAAAGCCCGATCTCACCAGTCGGGCTTTTTTGCGTCTGAAACAGCGTGCGCTACGTGAAATCTGAGTTCGAGTGAAGGGAGGTTAATCCCGATTTTTTAAACTGAAGCGTCGCCATCCCCCGTGAAAGAAAGCCCCCAACTACGCCCTGACAAAACTGATGATATTAACTTTTGCCGTTGTCGGCCAGCTCGAACATAGTATTCAGGCTGGAACGGAATTGATTCACCGATGATACTAGCTCCTGACTCCGCGCTTTTTCTTGCGCTAGTGAGCGCCTGAGCTGCGTTATCTCGTCTCTGTTACGCTGAAGCTCAAGGATGGCTGTCATAAAGGCTTTACTGGCTGACGCCATTCCGGTAACCTCCTGCGCCTTTCTGATAACCTGATCTTCATCGTCATTTGTTCTGATGGTGTAATGCCCCATAGAAAACCTCTTTTGCTGTCATTTTTATCACGCCGGCACGAATCCGGAAGAAAGATTTGCTGGCAAAAAATCGATGGCCAACTGCTGCGGTCGTAGAATTTTGCTGGCACTTAGCTTTCTCTGAAAGCTTGTTCACAATCTCCGCAATGGATATTCAGCCCGGCCTTACCCCACACAGCAGCACCGCACCCCGGACACTGATATTTTGCCTTGTTCCGTTTAGGCTTGTCCTCAAACGCCGCAACAAAGGACGTATTGCTCCCGGCTATAACTTCTGAATCTGCGTTCCCGTTCTGTGGCGTCACTGACGGTAACAGAGCCATTGACAGCACCGCTTCAATATCAATGCCGGAGCCTGCATTCTGATGCGCCTGAGCCAGCGTTTCCCGCCATTGTTCGATAACGGCGGTCATGTCTTTCTGTTGTTCAACCTGAACGGGGAAGCGGTCAAACCAGCTCAACGCAAATTGCCCCTGAAACAGTTCCAGTGTGACAAGCTGGAAGCGACCGCCGGGGATCGGATAGTCGTTAATTTTCTGGCCGACTTTCGCGCCACCAGGTCTCCCGGTGGAAGAGGGCATTAGTCCGATGCTTTCCATTTTGGCCGCCCACTGCGCATTGTGGTACGTCTTGCGGGAAGGGTTACCAAAGTGAAATTGCCACATATGACACTGTTCATGAACCAGAGTCTGCATAACTTCAATAAGCGGATATGCCGGAAAATACTCAGGATTCAGGGCAATCTCATCAATCATTTTGCCGCTGCCATCAGCAGCAACAAAACGTCTGAAGCTGAAATAGCCCATCGTGTTTTTACCGCGCTGGAAGGTGATCAGGCAGTCGGGAAGTTCGCCGTTAAACAGCCTCTGATTGTAGAAATCAAACGCCTGCTGTAGCTCGTTGTAAGCGCGTTCTGTGGCTCTGGTCATTATCAGGACTCCTGAAAGACTACCCAGCATTTAGCGCCGTCATAGTCATTCCCGCCCTCGGCAATAAACATATTACCTTCGGCATCGACGGCAATTGCTCCTGGGCGTTCATGCTGTGGATCGCGGAGAACGTTTTTCCAGCCATACGCCTCGCCATCCCATATAAGCACAACACCGGAATCAGCATGTTCCTGATTCCGCTGACGCCATACCTTTGCTATTCCGACATGATCCATATGCTCACCCTTATCTGTATTGTACGATACAGATAAAATATAGTAGCCCGAAACCGAATGCAATCATTTTTGCTGGCATTTTGGGTCGCCGACTGGCATCGAGAAAGGAATTATGCTGGCATTATTGCGCGACCGCATCAGCTGCAGAAGGTATCTTTGCTGGCAGGATTAAGGAAGCCTCCGGTACAGAGGCTTGAGGGGGGAAACGACTCAACGCTTTTTCGCCCACGTTTTTTCATCATCGGTGAGCTGTTCTTTATGCAAGTAATCTCCGGGAACTGGAGGCGGCGTTACCAGCTTAGGATGCCCTGTATCGATATCGCGAACAGTCACCAGTCCGACAATATCCCCATTTTCTTTTAGCGCCCATGCAGCAAGCTGGTATACGGTCGATTCGCCATGCTCACCGGGGACATTATCATGCCTGAAATACCAGTCTGTTGCCGGGATGATTTGTTTGTAGGGTGATAAGTCACTCACGTTTTAATCTCCTTAAAACCCTCCGCACAACCTGGAGGGCTTATAAAGTTACTGTTTATCGTCAGCAGAACCAGACGGCTCTTTCTTGATAAGAAAATCGTCCAGAGAACGGCCAGCCTTTAACGCTTCATCAATCGGTTTTGGCGAACGTCCACGGCCAGACCAGAATTTAACTTCGCCATTTTCTTCAAACTGATACTTTGGCGGTGCTTTCGGCAATTTACTCTTACGTGCATTTGGCGCATCGTCGGTCAGACCAAGCAACTCTTCAGGAGAAAAACCTTCCCCAGCGATGAGCTGAAGCAATTCCTGACGTTTTTTCTCACGTTCCTGACGTTCTGCGGCTTCACGTTCAGCATCTTCTCGCCGCTCTTCGATAACAGCGTTCAACTTTTCCTGCATTTCCAGCAGTTGCTCAAAGCTCGTTTCACGCGCAAAGACACGGACAGAACGAATATTCGTCAGAAGTCTTCGGGCTGCATCAAACGTTTCATTATCGCTCATAGTTCCTCTCTTTATGGGTTATCTGACGTGTTGCCAGACTGATGCGGGGATTTTATCAAACAGTTTATTCATGATTATCTCAGCCAATCGGTGATCAGCAGCAGAATAAAATGTTACCAGCTCTCCAGCGGTAAGGCTGCGTTCATTTTTTTCTATAACTTTCTCTAAGGTTTCCCGGTGTTGGCACTTTCTTAACTGGAAAAGCCAGTCTTGTCTGGTTTTCACCATTATTTTTTCCTGAACTCAAAACCAAGTTTGCCTGTAGATTTATCCTGCAAGGTAACTACAGCGTCAAATTTTTTCCCGGCTTTGCTGGTAAACCCTTTAATCTCGCTGGTTTTACCTTTTTTTATCACCGTTTCAACCTGATTTTGTGTCAGTTTCTTGCCGGAAAACTCAGACCAGATTTTAAACTCACACCCCGTACAGAAAAAGCCTTTTGGCCTGATTAAAATCTCTTTGTTACAGGAAGGGCAGGGGACACCAAGACGGGCGCTTGCCCCCTCAGAAGCCTGTTTCTCTGTAACAGGTTCTCCATCTTTATCCGGGAATGATGTTTTACACTCAGGATAACATGAGCACCCCCAGAAAAAGCCATTCTGCCCCTTACGTTTGCGCAGAAAACCTTTGCTACAGACAGGGCAGGGCGTGGCATTAGACGAAATGTTAATCCCGTTTTTATCCAGATCGTCGATTAAACCGCGAATATAATCGTCGTTGTCTCTGATAAAATCCTCAACGGTCAGTTCGCCGGATTTGATTTGCGCCTGTTTTTCAGCCCATATTGCCGATATGTTGGGTTTAATCACTTCAGGCGGAAGAGCAGCGCAGAACTCCTGCCCCTGTTTTGTTGTTTTCCATACCAACTCAGAGTAGCCCTTTTCTTTCTCTATCGAGATAAGCCCGGTATTGGCAGCCAGTTTTTCAAGGATACCCGCACGGGTAGCTTCTGTGCCGATACTGCCCCGGTCACTGCTCCCCTCGTCTTTGGCTTCAAGCGCTTTTCTCAGAGCCGGATCATCGATAAATTTTGCCGCACTGGTCATCGCGGCCAGTAACGTTGACTCCGTAAAATAGCGGGGTGGAGTTGTCTTTTTCTTGTCCACGTCAGCCGACTCACACAGGCCGCTGTCATTAAATTTCAGAGTCGATAAATCAAAACCGCCCGTTCCGGCATCTTCGGCATCGTCCTCTTCATCATTGTCTTTACCCAGCGCTTCCCAGCCCTTTTGTATCAGAACGCTTTGTGTGGCCGTGAAGGTATCACCTTTAATATCGAAGTGAATTTTTGTTTTGTCACGGATGGCATCCGGGTAAAACAGACCAATGAAATAGACGGCCACCAGGTTATAGACGTTCCGCTCTTTCTCACTGAGCTGAATACCGGCTCCGCTTTTCGTCGTCGGAATAATGGCATGGTGTGCCTCGATCTTACTGGCGTTAAAGGCTTTATGCTTTTGTTCCTTCTCCATATCTGCGGTTGCCGACGCCAGTTCCGGCATTGTGGCCGCGATAGCGACTGCAATATCCCCGGCCTGATAAAAATGCTCATCTGAAAGATAGCGGTTGTCAGAGCGGGGATAGGTCAGCAGCTTGTGTGTTTCATACAGCCCCTGCATCACATCCAGCGTTTCCTTAGCCGTATAACCGTATCGTTTTGCACAAAGTTGCTGAAGCGTGGACAAGTTCAAGGGCAGCGGCGGTTTGGTATTTTCCGGTTTAGTTGTCGCGATCGTCACGAAAGCGTCCTTACCCGCTACCCGTTCGGCAATATGCGCGGCCTGTGCTTCTGAAATCAGGCGTTTTTTATCGTCGATCTGATCGCCGTCCGTTGTCTGATATTTCGCCTTAATATGATTCCCGTTCATCTTCAGACTGGCGAAAACATCGTAGTAAAAGCTTTCAGTGTGATTCTGGTTTGCCAGCGTGCGCATGTTCACCAGTCCGAGAACCGCACTCTGTACACGACCAACGTTCAGAACACCGTCATATCCCTTCTCACGGCCTTTGAGCGTACAGCCTCGCGTCATATTATAACCAAAGTCCTGATCGCACAGAGAACGTGCCAAAGCGCTATCTGTCATGCCGCGAAATTTTTCGTTAGGCTGCATGTTTGCCAGCGATTTTTGCACTGGCGCAAGGTTGAGATCGGCAACCAGCAGCCGCTGGACGGGCTTCTTGTTTCCGGCATAACCTAAAATCTCATCAACCAGTAAACACCCTTCATCGTCGGGGTCGCCAGCATGAACAATGCTATCGGCTTTTTCTATCAGCGACAGAATAATGCGGGTCTGTGCTTCAGATTCAGGTTTTAGTTTGTACGTGGGTGGATAAACGGCTTTAATCGGTAAATCGCTGAATCGCCAGTTAGCATATTTTTCGTCATAATCCTGCGGGTCATAAAGCTCAAGCATATGACCATAACACCAGGTAACAGCATCAGCGCCGTGTTCAAAATAACCGTTTTTCTTCTCCGTATTAGGGTTGCCACCTAATCCTTCGAAAATCGCTTTTGCTAATGATGGTTTTTCAGCAATAAAAAGTCTCATATTAATGGCTCCTGTCAATACAATCTTTTTGTACTAAGGACTGAATTTCGCCCGCTGCCGCAACAATAATTTCTTGTGCATTATCTTTGTCAAAGGCGTTAACTATTATTGATAGCTGGTCACTGACATCCCTTGCTAATGAAAAAGTATCTTCATTGTCATCATCCTCCCAGACATATCGGTTTTTCAATAATGACTCCACGCTGCCTGTTTTACTCGTTGTTGTGCAGGTGAAAGAACCATCTTCTAATCGCCGGGTTTCTATTTCATACTCAAACACTGGCTTAAAGTTTTCCAGAGTGTTAGAAGTAAATGCAACAGCAATAACTCGCTTCCCTCTGGCGCTCATGATTTTTAAAAAATCATACAGAAATGAATCATTTATGTTCTGTGGAAATTCTACACTATCGAGAATGACAGTGGATTCCTTCGCATCCAGAATATGATCCAAGTAAATATCTTCATTAGTACGGCAAAGGAAATGCAAGTCTGGATAACATGTTGCACCGCACATTTTTGAAAAGTCAAAGTAACGCGAATCGGGGATAGTTGCTTCTTCGAGTAGTTTACTTTTTCCTGTCCCCGTCCTCCCATGAACCAGAACATGCCCTTGCGATTTTTTCAGGGCGTCTTGTGCTGTTTTCTTATCATGTTCCATTTTTAATCCTCCAGCTGAAGTGCGCCAGTAGCAAAGGCAGCTTCAACAATTGCGGAAAGTTGATGCGTTGGCATATAATCTTTGTAATTAATCCATACTCGTTTAATTTTCCCATCAACTTCTACGGCACGCTGTCTCCTTTCATTGCAATCACTATCCAGCCATACACCATTGAATAAAGGAGAACTGTTATTCTTAAAATAGACTTTTTTATCTTCATCAGACATGCAGTTGAGCATATGCGCGAGATAACGAGATACAAGCGCGAAACTTCTTACCGTATGGTTCTTATCGTCAGGTTCAACGTTTTTATTATCGAACTCTATAATGCCGCCTTTGTGGATTCTGAATTCCCCAAATGTCATAACATGCGCACGTTCTGGTTTTGTCGGGAATGTCCATGTAGCGTAAAAAGAGTATACCCCGCGCTCTTTTTCTATCCACGCCTCCGCAACGAAGCAAGCCTCGCTACCATCCAGACAAGCTGAATAGCGCGGAGGTACACAAAACGAATCACTGTCGTGAGAAACAGGCTGCGTGTATTTTCCAAGAATGAAGGTGTCACCGACTTTCATATCCCTGATTGAACGCTGAAACCAGAGCGGCATACGGCAGTAACGCATAAAATCATAAACCGTCTTTATTGAACTCACTTTCATTATTGGCTCCTTTACCAGCCATACGGATAAGCAGGAAACGTCAGCCAGCTTTCAAGCAGGTATTCGGTTTCTTTGTTCCAGTAAAAATAAAAACCCCTGGGATTGAAGAAAACGGAATAACCGTCAATCTCACCAATTTGTTCTGCTTTATTGAACAAAGGATTGACATAAAAATCATCTTCGAAAGAATCAGTGAGATTAGACGCTACGAAATCCTTACGAGATAGTTTTGTTATTTTGTCACGCTCATCATCAAAGTTAATGCGTTCCATTGTATGGGGATTGATGCCAAAACCTACCGTTCCGCCAGTGAATGCTCTGTGTTCAAAATTACCCCATGTAAGTTCATCTAATGAATCGACATGTTTTTGTGTGATTTCCAGAAAGGATTGTTTAACTGGTTCCTTATCATCATAGTTAGCTTTCTCCGGGAAACTGATAAGAAACTCAGCCGTTTCACCCTTATCATGATTGAATAAAGGGTTTAACTCCTCCTCATTTTCAAATTCTTTCTTAAATGCTTCAATATCACGCACGAAACATGACATATAGTAATATCTGTCTGTCTGGAACAACCCTTGTAAATCTTCACCATGAAGCAAAGCAAACTGGCAAATACGATCATACAAATCCATTGCCTTTTGATAATCATCGTTAGGGACGATTAACTTTACCTCAGCCGCGCTTTCTGTCATGCCTGGTGTAACATAAACATCTGCACTTACAAGCAAGTTACCAACACATAAACGGTTATTGAAACGTTCTTTATCGGATTCAGTCATCATCGTTTCATTCCTCTTTATTTACTATGCCGCCATTCCCACGGCGGCACTGGTTGACTGTCAGCCCACAGGCCGCGCTTTTGTTCCTGTGCTGCCCTTTGCAGAGCCGGTAATGAATTATCGCTGTTGTACTTGTCGTAAACCCATGCTGCACCAGATTGCACCATAAAGCGGTTGGCCTCTGTGCCGTTCGCCGTGAACACACGCCCGATAATGCGCCCGTAGCGATCTGTCTGCGTATACGTCACCGTGACGGGCAGCGCTGCAACCAGGCCTTTAAGCTGATTGGTTGACCAGCGCCCGAAAGCCTGTTTCTTTTCCGGTGCATCGATGTTTGCCAGGCGAATCCTGACGGGCTTTTTATCCTGCAATACTTCGATGGTGTCACCATCGAGCACACGGATAACTTTTCCCTGAATTTCTGCTGCACACAACGTAGCTGGAAGCACGACTACAAAAAGAGAAAAAGCATAAAGAAAACACTTCATCGTTTCTTTTCCTCCCACATGATAGTTCCTATCTTAAACAGTGAGAAAATCACGATGATTGAAACACCAACAACTACCAACATAGGAATAATCAAGCTATACAAATTAATTGTATAATTAAAAAAACGCTCAAAGTAATAGTATTCAGATTCAGATGTACTTCCCCATAAGATAACGGCGATACGATAAAACCCATAAACCAATACAGGGAACCAAGCCATAAAAAAGAGTAGCCGAGTAAACACTGAGGCAACCTTTTTAGAGTATCCTATGAAAATAAACAGAATATCACTGACTCTTCCTGCTGCTGATCCCATAATAATCCTCACCATAATCTTTAATCCTCTTTATCCTGTTTCTCAACGTCACATTCATCCAGAAAAATTTTATCATTGCAATTAACCAGAGAGATGTAAGCGGTACAGTTTTCGATAATCGCATTCACTGTCTCATTACCTGTATTTTTCAAATCACTTAGATTCTGAGTAACCGTTACTGTTTGAATATTATGACGTGACATTTTTAAAATCATTTTATCCATAACTAACGTCCTTCGGTTGTTCAACCCCGCAAACCTCAGATTAAAATCTGAAATTTTCGGGGTTATCGTTATTCCTGGAATGAGCGACCATAGCGCTGAATAATCATTTCCAGATTGTCTTTATTGATTACAGCGCCGTCACAGGTATTTAAGATACTTTGCCTAAGCCTTGCTGTGGCTTCAGGATTATAGTAGGGGGTAAAAACCCGGACATTGAAAAAGCGCTGATTAACTGTCTGACAGGCTGGCTGTGTATCCCCCTGTAATTTTCCGGCCATGCAGGTTAACAATTCACATGGATCACCCGTCTGGTTTAACCCGTCAGTGTGGTTATGCTTTTTGGCTAAAGCAGGCGTTGTCAACACAGCAAGAACGAGCGGAACTATAAGCACATTGCGAACATTCATAATGTCATCCTTTCTGAAGATAGATATTGATGGATTTAACACCAAATTCATCACGCTTATATCGGTACTGGATTAATCCATATGCACCGTTAGACCTAAGCCAGTTTTTTGCAGTAAAGAAGTCTTCACCCCGGCTACTTTCAATAATAATTGAGTCTGAATGAGCAACAGCATAGAAAACCGCATCATCGTAAAGACGGTTCTCAGGAGTAAAGTTTTTTATAACCTTTACCCAGGATGAATTAACACGGTCAGATTTAATTACCGTAAAAGTAGGTTGCCAGTCCATTAACTGTGAATTCATTGTTTCCGGGTTTTTCTTCCAGTCAACCTGTGGGGGTTCAGGAGGTGATGAACAGGCAGAAAGAAAGACAAAACCAGCCAGCACTATTCTTTTCATAATAAAACCTCAGATTCAAGCTCACCTACGGAAAGCATTTTTTCTTTTGAAGGGTATTTAAGCCCCTTAACACCAAAGATATTTTTTGTCTTGTTAAGACTGGACGTTAAAGCAGCCAGCTTCGGACTTACCAGCATAAGCCTGTCCATAAAATACGAATCAAGGTAGTAAAGGGCTTTTTTGGCTTTAACAGGGTTCTCACCCTTCAGGATGATAAACTCCTCTGAAAACTCCAGCGTTCCCAGCTCCTGTGGAAGTACCAGAGCGCGTTGAGCGTCACTTTCGGAATTGCTTTTTGATGTCGAACGACCGCTCGTTTTACTGGAACCAGTAGACTTAGCGGTTGTATAACCAAGCTTCTCTGAAATCTTTTTAGCATCATCCTCTTCACTGACAGCATAGATAATCCGGCAAGGGTGCGCACTCATCAGAGTCTTAGCTCCCTCTATACCGTAGATTTCATTAAGCTGGCTGATATTCTGATAAATCGTCAAAAGCTTGAGTTTAAAGCCTGCAATGTACCCCGAACCTTTTTTAATAATCGGCATATAACCAATTGAAGGGAACTCATCTAGAAACATTAAACAGTCATGCTTAAGCGTTGGGTCAAAATCCGGGTTTTCCCTCAATGTGACTTCAACGACAAAGTTAAAGAACAGGTTCAGGAAGTCATAGGCAAGGGACATATCCTCCGCATTCACGCCAACATAAATAGAGATATCTTCCCGGCGCAGCTGGCGAAGGTCAAAATCATTACCGTCAGTACATTTTCTGACGGTAGGGAGGTAAAACAGACTCATTTTTTTACGGAATGAACCATCGATACTTGAACGCTGTTCGTCTTCAGTTTCGTGGTACTCACGGATTTTCGTCAATGCATCCCGTAAGTGAAACAATGCCGTTTCATCTAATCCCGCTATCCCCTCAAAGTCTTCACGGTTAGCCAGTACGTTTTCCCGATCAATATTGCTGTAAAGGTCAACAACAGAACCGATTGAGAAAATGGGTTTAAGATTGAATTCGTTAAGCCAGTCAGGAGCGTAATTGATAAAAAAGTGAAGCAGTTTTGCAAGGCCAGTCCAGTATTGCCCGGCAAGGTTGTTAAAGTGGGCTTCGGCTCCCGTCATACCATAAGACGGGAACAGAATTTCTATCAGCTTCAGTAAGTCTTTAGCGCCACTCTCAGCTTTTAAATCAATATAGAAAAGCGGGTTAAACTTATGCGTTTTACTGTTAAAGGGGTCTAACAAAAAAACTTTATTCTGGAGAATCACCTCGCGAACTTTACTGGTGATTTTCCACAGTTCCTGTTTTGGGTCTAAAGCAATAAGAGAGTGCTTTCTTACCAGAAGATTAGGAATTCCTATTGCAGCACCTTTACCCGCGCGTGTACCTGCACCCAGCGAAACAAAATCAGGAGCCGTATACCAGAGATATTTTCCCTTGTAAGCGCCGACAAGTATATCGTCGTCATTCTCTTTCTCCCATTTTAGCAGCTTTGATTTTTTTAAATCATCATCGCTGGCAAATTTCGCATCACCATAGAGAGAAAAATCTTTTTTATTCAATTGCCAGATAATAAAAACGGGAACGATAACTGAGGCAGCTAAACCAGAAAGAAGAGCGGGCATTGCCGTAATTCTGATATCTGACCGTATATTACTTTCTGTCATGAGTCGCCAGAGTAACATAGAGTCGAAGTTCTTCCATATGAACAGTGGCGTTTTACCATTAAAAAAGTAGACAGCAACAGAACCTGCATAATACGTAAAAAGACACATAACAAAACCGATAAAGAGCCACTGCCCTTTATCAGGGAGTTTAAGAGACATGATCACTCCTTCAGCTTTTCAAAGTATTCCTGAAAGTGAATATCGCGATAGTAAATACCCGATGCAAAGCGTAGATCTTCGTCATCAATGTACTTAATACTCATGATTACATCGACGTTGCTCAAAACCCTTCGCAGTATAATGTTATAGGGCAGATTCTGGCATTCCGGGTTCATATAACACCGCTGAACAAGGCCAAGCACAGCATCTTCAGGCGTGCTTTCATGTACCGTGGTTATGTTTCCTGCGTGGCCGGAACTTGAACCTTTAAGAAAATCCCAGGCTTCCGCGCCACGAACTTCTGTCATCAGTATCCTGTCTGGATTCATACGAAAACCAGAACGTAGTAGAGAGGCCGAGTTAACAACGATACTTTCACCCTCTGACGGGTAATACAGCTTCACATGGTTTTTATGAAAACGGAATTTTGCCTCATCAGTATCTTCTATTGAAACACATCGCAGATGATGAGGGATGTATTGCAGACAGGCATTTGCAAACGTGGTTTTCCCGGCTCCGGTTCCGGCACAGAACACCATCGTTTTACCTTTAACCAGACATTCAGGAATAAACCGTTCAAAACGATTATCTTTAAACATTAAAGATAATTCGTCCTCTTTATTCCTGAAATCAGCGCCCTGATTTAGCTTCGAGTAGAAACCCTGTTTAACGAATGTTTCATGGTCAATAAAAACACTGGACGGCTTACGAATTGTGATTGATACCGTTTCACGTTCCGTTGCCGGGGGGATGACAATCTGTACGCGCTCCCCAAGGGGGAGCGTGGCAGAGCGCAATGGATATTCTGGCGTAACAGAACCCCCATCATGATAATCAGAAATTGCCCCAGCAAATGACATACAGTCACCAAAAGTCATATTCGTTTGGTGTTGCTGCCATTTACCCCTGACTTTAACAAACAGTTCACCGGGACGATTTACGGCAATCTCGGTTAAACCCTCCACACTATTTAGCCACTGATGAAAATAATCATTCACGATATCGTAAACAATATGGCGATTTTCAGTATTAATATCACCCTGCATTACCTGACCTCTTATCGCATTTTCAGTTTATAGATACCTGAGAAATCCAGATCCTGACCGACAATCAGAGTAATAATCTCCCCCTGATTTTTATAAAGCGTTGGTGGAATATTCACACTGTTAGAAAAGGCTTCACGGGCGATATCAGCAAAAGCCTGTCGGCTGTTTGCGGTATAGTCCGTCTGGTTATCCTTATTGTTTTTAGCGGCTCCACTCGCCCACTGAGCCACATCGGGGATCATGCCAACCATCATAGCCCCGGAAAAACGCTCCCAAAAATGCGTATCAATCCAGCCTGACGCTCCGGCCTCACCTAATGGCCCAGCCGCCTGTGTATCAATCAGCGGAATATCGATAAACGGTGCAGTGCGTGTTCTCAGTTTGGTCGCCATAAGGAATACAGCGCCCTGACCGTGCTGAAGGGAACCGGCTTTATAAATCACATGGGCGGCAGTTCCTTTTTCGATGAGTTTTACATTACCGTTGGCACTGTAAATGTCAGAATTAACCGTGCAGACCAGTTTTCCTGCGAGATCAGAGATAAACTTTCTGTCCAGTGAACAGGGTATGCCCGTATTTTCTGGAATAAATAGATTGGGATCATAGGGAACCCTGGTAATTTTCGACAGCGATACGGGCGCTCCGGCATTAACAGGCTCGACCTCCTGTGTCGTGCTGGTATTACCTCCACCTTTGGTTTCACTGGCTGTTTGTGTTGAGGCGCTGCCGGAACCTCCCGATGCCGCAGAGCTACTGCCACCATAAGACACATCAAGCGCACGGCTGAAGTTATGCTGTACGCTTTCTGGCGCTGCTTCAGCTTTCCCGCTGTTGTTATCCCCTTTTTTCTCTTCCTGCCCGCCCTGCGTCTTTTGGTCAGAATTAAAAGGGTCAACGTCATCGCTTAACCCGGTCTGACGCTTCACCGACCCCGTAGCCACATCACTACTGGCTGGTTTTTCGTCATTACTGGACATTGAACGGATGATGGAAGGGACATAATAGACGGATACCCCAGCAGCCAGCAGAACAAAGGCGGCCACAATGATGATTAGCCCCTTACGTGATTTTTTAAGCTTCTCGATGCCCAGGCTGTTAGCTGGCCGTCCTGAATCCTCCTCTTTATCTGTTTTGTCGGCCTGCTCAAGCTCTTTCTGTCGCCGTTCGCGCAGTTCCCGCTCAATTTCAACGGCGGTGAGAGTTTTATTTTCCTGTTCGCTCACTGGATCACCTCTTTTTCAACTTTCGGAGATACGGTGTCTCCTGCCGGAAGCCGGACTTTGCCAAAGCCCCGATTTTCAACCCCGACAACCTGATTTCCGATACGCAACACAAAACGCTGGTCTACAGGCACACCCACAACGGTAAAACTGCTGCTTTTCTTCACTACCGGATTAGTCAGGGTTTCCTGATCGCCGCTCATGACAAAAATACTCGGGATTTTCTTCAGTGGGCTGAATCCAAACCAGGTATAACGGCCATCGTCATATGCATAATCCGGGCTGATATCCTGGCTACCTTCAGCAACTCGCTTCCAGTACTGCCAGTTGCGCGGAGATTTGGCATTTTCAAGCGCGTTGTTGATGGTTTTTTCTTCCTGTCGCTTGTTGTAAGCCTCAATCCTTTTTTTCTCGATCTCGGCCTGCTCTTTACGCCTTTCCTGCGGGTACTGGTAATTCACAACAAAAGCAATTTTATCCGGCTGGCGAAACGTCCGGGCGTTCAGCTCCATGCTGTAATTGCGTTTTGTGGTACGGACAAACAGGTTTGTTCGCCAGCGTTCCAGATCGGTTTCAGGGTCAAGAGCCACGTTAACGACTTCAGATGACTGCTTTCCGTTCTCGTCCGTGTTGTTGTTCTGCACCGTCTGTTTAACTGGCTTCACTTCGACATAAACAAGATTATCTTCTTTATTCACCGACCATCCCTGGGGGAAGCCTGTTCTGGCACTGATAACAGTTTCGTCGTCATCAAATACCAGTGTGGTTGTATAGCCGACTGCACTGTTAATAACAGTCGTATTTTGAGGGTTATAACTGACAATCTGGTTTCGTGGATCGAAGCGGCTTCCCGATGGCTGTACTGCCGCATTACAAATGTGCGCAGCCATCAGAAGCGCAATTACTAACGCTCCTTTTCTTATTTTCATATTTTCACCCTTTAACTTCTTTATCGCGAACGTAGCTGGTTACAACGAATTTGAGCGGATTATTATTACGTTCACCCGATGCCATTTCGACCTGTGGCTCAATCCGGTAAGTTAGCCGGATATTCCAGTATTCATCATTATTTTGGCCTGTCGCCACATCCCTGACGGTTAGTTTAAAGCGAACATATGCCCCCATATCCTTATCATCAGGACGGGATGACGGGCTGATAATGACAGACGGCTTATCTTGCACGGTAGCCGTTCTTTCAGCTTTTCTGTAAATGACTTTAGGTGAATTACTGCTATTGATTAGAGCATTATATTCAGTTGCCACATTTTCAGCGCTATAGAGCAATACATAATCATAGTCATGCTGAAGACTAAAATAGTTATAACCTTCGCGACGTTTAACGTACTGAGTGATAAAGTATTTTGCCAGCGCTTCATTTTCAGAGAGATTTTCTTTTTTAACAGAAGTCAGTCTTTCAGCAACGCCAGTGACACCATTAATAAGATAAGCCTCGACAACCGTACTCTTTAACGGAAGCGCACCATTCAGGGCAAGCAGCGACAACACACCAACGGCCATCCCAGCAATACCACCAAATTTATATATGCGGTTCATTTTCTCCTGTAACACTACATTTTTCTCTTCAAATGTGGTTGAAGAGTCCGTTACTTCTTTTTTCTTATTAAAACCGGGCAGTTTTAATTGTGGAATTTTAAACCCCATTGCGCATTACCTCTGCTGAATTAACAGGTTCGCTTTTCCCGGAAACCGGAGGTTGTTTGTGTGACGCCTGACAACCAAACAGACAAAGTGTCACGAAAAACGTGATAATTAGTTTCATAGTAAAACCTGAGATTAAAGATGAGTGAGAAAGTAGAGTGGGATTAACTGGTAAAAAAAGACATTATCAAACAGGCAGTAATAAAAAAGATGAAAATAACCATATATAATAAATTATTCACCTACCCTCCATATTTCTTCTTAGCCATTTCGATTGCGGCACTACGCAGTTTTTTTGCACCAATATTTAACCCCTGCCCGGTCAGATTACCCAGCTTACCGGACATTCCCGGAGACTGACCAAGCCCCCCTTTCTGACGACTAATGCCCTTCCATGCGCCAATACCTGCGTTTCTCCCCATGCCAAGAGCACCACGCGCCATGCGGGAAGCACCAAATACGCCAGCACCTATCCCCATAGCAGCAGCCCCCTGCAATGCCCCCTCAACGCCAACACCTGCGAGCTGTGAAGCATAGGTTTTGGCCTGCCAGATAATCCAGGCCATGAATGCACCCGCAACCCCGGCTTGAGCACCGGTCGAGATGAGATTTAGTTCGTCTGCATTTGCTATAGATATGGTCAAGATGCCATTAAGGAAAGTCATTCCCGCTTTAATAGCCAAACCGCAAAACAGAAATATAAAACATGAGCTAAATATTAACTGTAGCCAGCTATTAAACATTTGCCTTAAAAAACCAAAAGAAAGGCAAACAATAAACAATGGCGCAGTAATAGTTAGCATTTTAAGTGTAACTTCAGCAGCAAGATAAACTATAGATGTTAATAGCAGCGCTAATATACCGCCAGCATATGTTAATATCGCCGCAATAGCGCCGTCTGTTTTAACATACGTGGAAGTATCTTTTGACATAAGATATGCTGCAACTTGCTGAACTTTTTCCCAAAGTTCATCAACCCATTTCCAAGGGTCACCTCCTGCAAATGTTTCCTTTAGTCCATCTATAGCCTGATTAGCGCTATCTAGCCAACCGCCCATATTCCTGACAAAAACAAGGATCAGCCAAAAACGAAATAAATTCCAGATAAAATCCTGAACATGAGATTTCTGTTTCCCTACAATTACTGTATAGGCATACCACAATATATAAATAGAAATACCATACTTACCCAATTGATACGCTATTGAAGAAAAGTTATCTAACTGACCAGTCAAAGACTGGTCGAGAACTTTAACAATAACGTCA
The DNA here is from genome assembly GCF_043945575.1 of Enterobacter cloacae complex sp. 2024EL-00214. Classification (NCBI taxonomy): domain Bacteria; kingdom Pseudomonadati; phylum Pseudomonadota; class Gammaproteobacteria; order Enterobacterales; family Enterobacteriaceae; genus Enterobacter; species Enterobacter cloacae complex sp. 2024EL-00214. The sequence continues at coordinate 39,194 of NZ_JBIMRC010000027.1, forward strand.
TGGGCGGCTTGGAAAAACCTAGAAGTTGCCATAATGGCTCCTTTTAACTTCCCTCTTTACCCAAAACATCTTTGAATGCGTCTTTAATGTCAATGTGCTTAGGATGCAATTGCTTATATCTAAACAAACCTTCTTTAGCATTTTTACAATTGTCACTATCACTACCAGACTTTTTGCATTCAGCTACTTTTTTAGTTGCTTCGTCTACGTGAGACTGCCACCAGTCTACAGACTTTACCTCTTCACACCCGGCAAGAAAGAATGTAAGCCCTAACGCTGCAACTACTCCATATTTTTTCAAAGTTCCTCCTCAGTTCATTTCATAGCTCTGCTGATCAAACGCTGACTTATAATCAACAATTGGTGTATCCGCATTGACTGCATCCAACTGTTTCTTTTGGAATGCAGCCTCCGACATCTTCATCTTGTATTCTGCAAGATCGCGCTGCTTATCGCGATACATTTCATACTGAAATTTGAGCTTCTCGAACTTCAGGTTCTCCAGAGAGACAGCATTAGTCGCGTCCTGTGTAGCTTTAGTGTCCTTCGCGTTTTTAACCTGATCGATAAGGTCTTTCATCGACTGGTTGTCGGTACGCAGCTTTTCTTCAAGCTGATTACCGTACTCAACCCCTGCCAACTGGGACAGGAATGTCGCCTCACATCCCCGAACCTGGTTACCTGTGTACCCCAGCCCTTTACAGGTATCCGTTACCTTGTAGTCGGAAAGCAGCGATTTAGCCTGCGCAGAGAGCACAGCATCAGGGTTTTTAATGTAGTCATCGATAAATGCATTACCCTGGTCGTAAATCTGTGTTAGTTCCTTACTGACAGACTGTGCGTCCTGAACCAGCCCCTGAACGTCACGGATACCTGTTTTCGTTAACAGCTCGTCCTTATAGGCCGTAAGCTCGTTCTCCCACTGTTTGGCCTCTTTTACCCACTGCGCCGCCGTATCTAACGCTGACTTTGCATCATGCACAATCACCCCGCTACCTATAGCAAAGGCGCTTGCCGAGCAACAGATGAGCGTTGCGGCCAGAAATTGTTTTTTCATCATATTCACCTTAATTAATTCCACGATTGGCACGTTCAAGATAGATATCAATCCAGTCTTCCGGTTTCATCCCTTCTTTCCAGATTTCATCGAACAGCTCCAGCTGCTCCGTAGAAGCACTTAAAATCGGGAGATAATAAGCGGCTTTACCCAGATCTAACTTTGCAAAGGCTGCAAAGTCATCGCGTTCGCCCTGCCGCTGTGGGTTTTTGACCACCATGAACTGACGCGAAAGCGGGTCAATAGCTTTAATTTTGTCAAAATAAAGCTCTTTTACCTGTAGGCCGTCGACATATTCCCCACGCTTGGCTTTAGGATTTGCAAGATAGATATGTGTGGCACACTGTTCACGAACAGCAGCTGCTATCGGCGTTTTAATCAGCTCATCCGGCGACTGCGTAGCGACAACGAGCACCATATCCAGCTTACGTCCAGTCTTGAGTTTGTTATAAACGAAATCCCTGAAAGCATCGTTGTTCAGCCACTGCCAGAACTCATCCATATAAATAATGAGTCGTCGGCCGTCGGCCAGCATTGTTACGCGATAAATCAGATAAAACGAAGCTACCGGGGCAACAACTTTATCATCCAGAAATTCCGTACCATCAACACCAAAAACATCCAGATTGGATACGTCAAAAGTATCTGTGCGATTATCAATGACCCAGCCGTATTCACCTCCCTGTTTCCACGCTTTAAGACGAGCCTTGATACCATGACGCTTAGTTTCTGCATCATCTGGTTCAAGAATAAGCGGAATAAGTTTACTGACAGGGAATGAACGATCTTCCCTTGCCATTAAACGCTCAACTGCATCTGAAATCAGGCCGTTCTGGTAATCATCCAGGGTATTGTTATTAAGCGTACAAATCAGTCTTATCAAATCCTTCATAAAAGCGATGTTACGCTTGGTTGGCTTCAGAGCCGCTGGATTCCACCCGGTCGGTGCGCCACCCTTAACCCGGTAATATTCACCTCCCATAGCGCGAATGCCGACTTCACCCGCCCTGTCTTTATCAAAAAAAACAGTGGTCAGTTTCCTGACCTTTCGGTTAGACGGAAAGGACTCCGGCGCACCGTACTGTTGTACGGCGTATGCTTTCGTCATTAAAAGGACAGTTTTACCTACGTTTGATGTCCCAAGAATTTCCGTATGTCCCAGCGTTGGGTTTTTACCAAAGAAATTCTGGTTTTCCGTGGTCATATGGTAGTTGAGGTGATAAATATCATTACCAGAACCGCGCAAGGTAATTAATCTGTCACCCCAGGTATTCCCTTTTTCTTTCCCTGTAAAGAAGTTATGGAAGCTTTCCATTTCAGCAAAATTAAGACTGCTAAGGGTACACAAGCGAGGGCGCAAGTTATAATTACCCGGTAACTGAGCAAAATACGCAGCCCCAAGACTCAGGGTCGAATATGTGATAATAAGCCCAAGGTCTTCAAGGGTTGTGGTCACTATATTGGTGTCTTTAACCAGACGTTCCGGCGTGTCAGCAAAAACAATCAGCGTCTGGTGACTCTTACCAAAAGAGTTGTAACCACTGGAAACCATATCCAGACCAACATGCAAATCAGCCAGCAATGATTTAGCCGCATCATCAGTCATCTCAAGCTTATCAATCTGATCGTCCAGCGCCTTGATGGAGGCTTGCTTATCCATCGTAGTGAAAGACGATGTAAAGACATATTCAACAGGGAGATACATCAGCGCATCAAAAATTCCGGCGTCCGTCTCCTGAAAGTAATCCTTTATTTCAATGCACCGGAAATATCTGGCGTGATCAGAAGCTGTAATTTGCCCTGCATCGTTACCGAAAAACAAGTCTTTACCGCCAAGATAAGTATAAAAAGGACTATTAGTTACTCTTACCTTTTGAAACTTCCCGGATAGCAGATACTGAAAAAGGGAAAGTTGGTCAGAAAATACCTTGCTATTTTCTTCAAACAAACCAAGACGGCGAGAGTGGAACCTGGACAGATAAGTATCAAGTCTGCCACAAATTTCGTTCATGTCGTTAATGGGTTCATCAAAAATATTTTTATTCCGCTTATTCCTTGAAAGAAAATGTGAAACTTTATCTTCAGCATTGAAAGGCTTATAACAGACTGTCAGATAAAGTTTGTTTTCAAAATATTCAGGCTCAGAAAGAGAACGGTAATAATCATTCATAACCCGGTTAACAAATGGGATTTTACTGTTAAATGAAGACTGAACCTCTTTCTTTACACGAACACGGTGTGTGTAGAACGTCACAGGCTTACCCTCAAAGCTTCGAATAAGCGTGTTGAGTTGGTCTGTCAGTAACGTCAGATCCTCCTCATCAACACATTCAAAGTAAGCGCCGTCAATATGCCAGGTAGCCAGCAAATCACGGCTTTTTGTGACGATTAGATTATCTGTGATATGAGAAGAGTACGGTATCAGCTCCTCAATAGAAGACTGGTCTTTCAGCTTCATAAAATTGTCCACTCTGGAAATATCAACTTCATCATACTGGCTCCCCGCATAATGGACGGCACTGAAGCGTTTGTTTGACAAGGGATGACCTTTGATTACAGTTCGTAGATAAAGCAGGTCAAAGAAACGCTCATCGATCTGTGTTACTCGCTTGATGGCATACCACCCTGGCAATATGAGTGCATACATTGCATCATGAATCCATACACCAAGTAATACAGAAATAAGGCACATTCCAAGGAAGGGGTAGAGCGGAACGCCCAACCCCCGGATTAAAGCGGGGCGTGTCAGCCCTTTAAAAAGAGTACTCATATTTACGCCCCTGAGATTAACTTATGACAACCAGTCCGGTACGTAAGGAGCAATGATAAAGATAATCATCCCGATAATCAGAGGATAAATCCATGTCATATGTTGACGTGCAAACAGCGCAATATATGCAATACCTAAGCAAATAATGGTGATTGCTGGTTTTCTCAAGTCAGTAAGGAAATCAATGATCTTTTGTAAAAAACCGGTAGTCTTTGTAGATACATCATCAGCAAAAGCTGGTTCCGCAACACAAAGCATTAAGGCAGCCATAAAGACAGTGAGTGTTAAGTAACGTTTATTCAGTTTCAACATCGTTTGTTTCCTTTTCATCTGATACGGTGCCACGCATGGCATATTTTGGATAAACAGTAGTTTCTTTTCGCGTAATGTCCTGTGTTGCAGTCTCCTTTCCTATTTCATCCTTAACCGATGGAACAGCCCATACCTTTTTGTTGTCTGGACGGCTATAACCAATACGCTGCGTATAGCTCGTATTATTAAAATTTGATTCAGATTTTTGCCCCGTCACAAAATTTCCAGAGTAATAACAACTAAGAGCGTTTTTTAAACTCCCTCCCCTTTGATAGCAATCAAGCATGATTTTTTCGAATACGGTAAGGTTTGTACACTGCGAGAAAAGTTTTTCTGCATTGACGCCATATTTAGAAAAATTAGTGCTTGTTATTTGCATAAGACCCGTTGAATAACGGTGATTTCTAGCTTCAATTTTTTTTATTATGCTTAGTGCATCCTCCTTAGAACTTGGGAAATAAGAAATTACGCCACTATCACCGGGCTTACGCTCACCTTTCGGTATAATCTCGGCTATAGCATAAGGATTAAAGCCAGATTCAACCCTTGCAACTTCATGAGCAGTATCAGGATGAACGCTGGCGGCGCATTGCATAGCAAGCGCGATAAAAGCTGAGGTAGATAACATTGATTACTCCCGGCCAGAACAGCACGGAACAGATCGGCAGAACGATTACTCTTCGGAGTCGATATCGGCACCGTTTATGAGTTCATCTATTGCCTTTTGTGAACATGTTTTAATGAGATACTGCACAAAACCAGAGTCAGAAATACGCCTTCCCCGGCGGTAGCTAATCTCAACAGCGATTCGCTCAACTTCATCACGAACGTCAGAAGGGAGATAGAGGGTATTACGTTGAGGCTTGCGCTTGCTTGAAGTCTTTTTTCTGGTAACAGTCATTTTTCTTCCGTTTCATTTTGTGGGTTAAGCTTTTTTCTGTGATGTAGTTGAGCATGGCTATACTTCTCTTCCTTGGATCATCCATCAGCATTATTTCCACCAAACGGGGGGCGTTAGTATGGCTAAGTTGATTCCGTTCTCCTTGTTGTACGTTAAATATTTCCTCATCAGGTACAGGTAACGGCTCTCCACCAAAAGCAATAAACCGCTGAACATAAGGTAATGCGGTGATAGTAGATGAGTGAATTTTTTCAAAATCGGCCTGGATGAAAAGATACCCTGGGAAAAGTGGTAACAGCCTTTCTCTGAACGAGATTTGTTTATCCGGGCGGCGATACTTTTCTGAAATCATAGGGCAGTAGTAAGAAAAGTTATGCTGTTCAAGATGGGAGAAAACAGCAGCAAACCTCGTCGTAGTAAATTGCAAAACGTACCATTTCATAGATTTTTCCTTTCATGCGCTCTCTCGACTCGGATGACCCCGAAGTGGATAAGAAAAAGAAAAAGGACAAATTTTAATCTCGAAGTGACTTTATCAGCTACTTGTGCTGCTTTCAATTCGTTAAGTAGATCTTTCGATCGCCATAACTTCATATCGCACTTTGTTTATGCTGCAAAAATAACAATATTAAGATGATTTATCTTTATATATTACAAAAGACAGATCAAATGATCGTGATGGGATCTTTTCACAGATGACTTAACTAAAATTTTAAGCTGTAGTTGGTTTTTCTTTAAAATGGAGTTCGTGATAAAATAAATCGATCTTATTCAATGAGTTACAAGTGCTTTTGAAATTATCCTAATTTGATACCAATCTTCATCTTTTGTTCGTTCTGGAGCATCGCTTGTTTGATTTGGATGAACTGTTTCATCTGGAGCTGCTGCTTCTGAAGCATTGCAGCACTGTTAAGCACCAGTTCTTTACTTGATGAAGGGGTTCTATCGATACCTTTAACACCAAGATTATCAAGCTTCCACTCGTTACGATGGACTGTCTTCCAGCCATGTTGAACACCATGTTTATCAAGTGCAGGTATTTTTACTTCCTTTTGACCGAGTTTTTTAAGCTTAACAAGATCGCCCTTCTTAACATTTTCTCGTGATGTAAGATCGCCAAAATCAGCCCCCCAGTATGTCTTTTCAACCCCCTTGTTAAGGGTCTTCAGTTTCAAGAAATGCTGCTTCGGCTTCGTTTTATCATGCTGGTAATGGTCATAACCAACATCCACAACCTCATAAACGCCCTTCTGTCGCTTAGGAGCGGTACTGTGAGCATCCCTGATAGACTGATTAAGTCCTTGCTGCTGCCTGTGTGTTGCCTTAACGTCATAACCTTTAAGTTTTAGCTCTTCGCAAAAACCAGTTCTAATCTCCCTTAAATCCTTCTTTCTTATATCGGTACGCTTTCCATCTTCATCACGGATACGGAAAACAACATGAACATGAGGATGGTCTTTTTTATCGTTATGATACCCAAGAACAAAGCGATGGTTTGGATACTTCTTGTGCATCGTTTTTCTGACTGACTCAAGCAAGTCTTCTGGTTTCACTTTTGCAGAGACAGGCGGTGAGAACACGATATTTTGTGTCACCTTTTTATTTTCTTTACCCTTATCGTTCATTACATTTTGAGGGTCGTTTGCACGATCTACCATGTGCTCTTTTGCTTCCTGTATCTCGTCACCTTTCCATACCTGGCCGCTTTCACTCATCACGGGCAATTCTGATTCCCGGCTCATATAGTCAATACTGTTTCTTATCCCTTGTCGGGTGATTGCACCGCCTGATATTTTTACAACCACTTCCTTACTGGCACCCTTTCGGTTGATACGTTCCTGTACGTTACGCTGATAGTTCTTACCACCATTTTTCACTTTATGGGCAAAAGCAGATTTGCGGCCAGCTTCAGAGGATTTACGTTTGAACCGGTATTCTTTATCAACGGAAACGCCCATTATTACACCTCCACCTTATTAGATACAGTTCGACCTTTGCATAACATTATGTAGTTTTCAAACTCACTTTTAAGATTAATGATTTCTGTTTCAAGCTTTTCTGCATCCTGATAGAACCCATCTTTATCAAGAACTCTTGCCTGATCATTAAGGATGATGTAGTGAAAATTCCGGCCTACTTTATCGATAGCATTGCGACACCGATTCATCATAAGAAGTTCTTGATCAAAGAAATCCAGTTCATTATCTAAGGTGGTCTGAATACGGTAGCGGCACTCTCTGGACAAAGTCCATCCATGACGCTTTGCGGCTTTTTCTATTTTATTCCGCTGTTTCATTGTTAAATACATTGTAGTTTTGATAAAATCATTAGTATCTGGCATAAAGTTATCATTATCATCTTCTGTTACTTTGCTTTTAAGTAAAGCACTGGCAAGCAATTTCATGCCTTTAGCAACAGTTAAACCAGGCTCATCTGGATAAATAACCTTCAGACATTCAAGTAGATTATCATGCTGTTTTTCTTCTAGTCTGAAATTAATTTGCTTCATAAATCCTCCAACAAGAACCGACTGTAGGTCACCGGGCAAACGAGTAAAATGCTAGCATTTTGCGGCGTTTGCCCTATCCTGCATCGCTTTGATCTAGCACTAGTCTTGAATTGTGCTTCAGCGTCGAGGAAAAAGCAAAACTGAAGGGCTGTCATGGCTGAAGGTTTCGCTTGTCTACGACCGGAAACATCTCAATGGCTGTGAGCTATGTGGGATAAGGTTCGCTACGCGAACGGTCTGGCAGGGGGCGCAAGCGCTGTCTTGCAGAGTATATAAAAAAGCACCTCCCGCAAACGGGAGGGCTTCGGCGATTCATGACGTGTGAAACTATTCAGGGTCTGGTGTGTCGCCTACCATGCCCTGACGGGCATCACACAACCAGCGGCGTAAGTTGCTCATTCTTTCCCTGTTTGCGTGGCTTGGTCTTTTCCCTCTGTTTCCGGTTAAAACTCTCCAAACCCTCAGCCCTTCTTTATTCGTCCAGTGAATGACTATTTCACCTTTACTGTTGAATGCAAGGGAAAAACGAACCGCACCTTCTTTTTGTTGATCACTGATAAAAGTTAAAAACTCCTGCTTTGTCATAAAACCTCCAATGTTTCATTTACCAGTGAATCTATGCGCTCGTCTTTCCAGCGCTTTTTTGAGCTGATCCATGAACTCAGGGAATGCAGAGAACGGCATGATGGGAAAGACAGGGCGAGCGCCCTTTTCAACAGCCTGTATTGCTGATAGCATACGTTCCGACATTAGATATTCCTCGCGTGGGAATGAGTGTCACGGTATCAGGTTGCTCCAACAACCTGATACCACCTTCTTTTAAAACATCAGTTTTTATTCAAAAGATTAATCACCTCTCTTTTAGCTTCATTCTGCTCCTTCGTTGTGAAGGCAAAATTGAACCATGATTCAATCTCTCTTAAAACGCCTTCTTTTGACAGGCCACATTCGTTGAACCAGAATGTTACGTTCTTTTTAAGTGAGTTAATCGCGCTAAGTTCGTTGTTATCTACTTCGCGAACAGACAAAGTAATGTAACCACGACCCCGGTTTTTTTCTTCGAATGTATGAATGGCAAGAAAAAGTGTTTCTGACTGGATGAAGGATATGCAGTTTATGGTTTCTTTTTTAACGTTTACTGATTTAAAATCGATGGCATAAGTTTTCATTTTTACTCCCGCCCGTTTGGGCTACTGGATTAAGGCAAGGAATCATTCCTAACCAACAAATTCAGTATACCATCATATGATGGTAATGCAATTATTTTAATCCCTTTCTTTTAGAATTTCTCCACGCTTTACAAGTTGGTAAACAGGATGTTCATCAGCCAGGAGTAAAAGCATTTCATAAGTACCGGCTGCTAAACCGCGTGAAGTTTTTCCGGTAGTTTCTTTAGCCTGCCATGCTGACAAAGTGAAGCCAAAACGATCTGCGGCTTCCTGCTGTGTAAATCCAGCTTTAATGCGAGCGTTTTTCACCTCTTCCGGCGTTGGTTTATCAATCATATTTTTTCACCTTCAACAATGTATCGACACAAAATTGCAATAATATTGGGTCTTCAATTTCATTCTTTACCCTATCAAATTCATCTTTGAAAAAAGACTGCTGATAAACAATCTTTTTTGTTGTTTTCTTTTCAGATTCTTTTGCTCTAACCTTCATCAGTTTTTCCAGCTCGATGAAGATGCGTCCTGAATCTTCAGAAACAACAATTCTGTATGTAACATTACCTTTGTTTTTTCTGTCACTCAGTATTTCATCCATTATAATTACCTTCATAGTTGTTTAATTAAGCCGGATAACTTTACGAGCTGATCTATGTCCAATCCCCGAATCAGGACTTCATAACCATCACCACGCTCTGTCACATGCCCATTCAAACCATTTACAGCTTTAAACCCTGTTAACGTTCCGTGCCAGTTTTCAAGCTTAACAAGTTGTGACAACATGCCTTTCAGTATTTGCCTTTCTTCCCGCTCTTTCTGTAGTTTCTTCTCATACTCTCGCGAAGTTTCAACATCCTGTAATGCATTTATAAGTATTTTCTTTTCAATATCTGCGGCTATCTCTACGGGGTTACGCTGTGGTGATACAGTGCATGTATGACATGGACTACGCCAGTTACGGCTATCCACGCTGCCTATGATAGCTAACCTTCCTTTGTCCATTCGAATGTGTACAGAATAATTTTTAAATCGTGGCGACGTTAGTTTTATACGATATTGACAATCATCCAGCAGGTTTACGCGCCAGCCGTTCCCCAGGATACGGCAGACGATTTCAAAAACAGGCCGATAGAGCAAGAAAAATGATTTCATAAACTCACCTTTAAAGTGTTGGGGGCTTTCGCCCCCGTTTTAACTATGCTCTGTTTTCTACTTTCTGCCTGCCAGCTGCTTTACGCTTCCCGGCAGTGCCGTACATCTCGCGGATTTCATCAATACTGTGTTCTTTTCGGTTCCAGCGGCTCTTATGTTCTTCAGGACGGTAAAACCACTGTTTTTTCTTCGCTGCCCATTTGCAACCTATTTCTTTCAACGTGTCTTTATGTTCGCGAGTTTCCCCACTAATCCAGATCCAGTTGCCTATAACTTCATAAACTAAACCTGATAACCCGGTGAGTACGTTCAACACGCTTTCCATATCGTCACCGTAGTTATAGTGTGCGTTTTCATCGGTGCTCTGAAACGAATTAATTTTATCGATGTTTGCCATCAGAAAATCAAAAGCAGCGTTTACAGCTTTCATCAGTTCAGCGCCTAACGGATTACGGTCTGGATGATATTTTAAAGCCGCTTTTTTATATGCAGCCTTGATATCCTTTTCAGTCAATTCACCAGATAAACCAAAGACGTTTAATGCTTCCTGAATGTTCATGCTTTTCTCCCGCCCGTTTGGGCTGCTGGATTAAGGCAGGGAGCCATTCCCAACCAACAAATTCAGTATACCATCATATGATGGTAATGCAATTGTTTTTGATTGCTTTGTAGTGTAAAGACACTATAAAGACAGCGAATGCTTTACGCTGTTGAACCGTGTTTCAAAGAGGCGCGAACTGTGTCACATTTTGCATACTCGTTACATCGCGCCGGGGACGTTCGCCAGTATTGGCGAACCAACAAGCCTGGATATGAGCAATAACCTCCTCTCCCCTGCTAAGCCAATTTCTGACTATCAGACGGCGTTTAGCCTGTCGCAGTTAGCGCGTGAGCTGGCGAACGGTACGCCGGGGCAGTGTGAAGCACTGGCGCGGGGCGCTGTATCTGCGCGTTATGAGGTGCGTTAGCAGCGCATTACGTGGCGAGTAGCTGAAACCAATTGATGCCTGACGAACTCTGACAGCAAAAAAACAATCAGGCCGCCAGCTGCTGGGCGACAATAGCCAGCAAAAAGTAACTGGCCATCATTGCCGGTCGTAAAATTTTGCTGGCATCCCATGTAAGCGGAGTTCACTCCTGGTCAATTTCCAGCTTGTTACGTTAAACGAGCTGTATGCTGTTCTAAGCGGGTTTACCCCGTTCTGCTGAACCCTCGTCGGGGTAAACTCACTTAAAACGCCTCTGAGGGCTTCTGAGTGCGTTTTAGTGCTGGATCTAAAAAGGATCACTCCACGATCCTTTCCCGTTTTTTACGCATAACTTAAAAATCATCTTACTTTTAAGTTATCTTTGCTCAATGTATCTCTTTGATTTAACAGTTTAAAACATCTCTTTTTTTTGAGTTAAAATTCTTCTCACCTTTTCTCAGACCTAGGTGATCGAGAGACGGCACCGCTCGCCGCAGTCTTTGGCTGAGGCGTACCGCAGGAGCATAGCGACGAGGAACGAACAGCCAAAGCGAGGAAGCGGAATATCTGCTGCTCTGACAGAGAGCACGTACACTCAATGGCTAAAATATGAACACCTTATGTTTTGCTCCAACTTCCGAAGGTTAGAAGGATCTATCCTCTGGGTTTATGCTGAGTTATCCACAGGTACTGTGCATTAAAAGCCTTATATATATTTTCTTTTCTTAAAGATCTTAAAGAATTAGAGGTTTTTAATTATCTGATATATATAGGAAAAATAAGCTAAACATGATGGTGGATGCGACGAAACATGATGATAAATGCGATTAAACATGATGGGAAATGCGACGAGGCATGATGAAAAATGCGTTTTACCATGATGGAAAATGCGACGAAACATGATGGAAAATGCGACGCTATTAACAGCTTGATTTAAAAGCTTCATATCTGAAGATCTTTGTATGTGAAGTCATCAAGGCGTGCGTTTTATGAGCACATTGGCTGGAGCCTGTCTGGTTTAGCTGAGTCGCTAAGCGGACAAACATGATGATAAATGCGAATAAACATGATGGAAAAAATAACTTCATCATGTTAATGTGGCTACTCTTTAGTGAGAGGTTTTATGAGAATAAAAGTTATGAAAAATGTAACTGAAAAAACGAAGATTCGTCACAGGAACGAAATAAATAAAACTCTGGCTCAACTTCCATTGGCAGCCAAAAGGGTTCTGTGTCTGGCCTTGGTTTATGTTGATCCAAAAAAAGAAATGAGAATGGGGCAGACCTTTAAAATTCGGGCTGATATGTACGCAAAGATAGCCGGAATACATCCTTCTGTTGCTTATAAGCAAGTCAAGGAAGGTGCTGAATTGTTAAATGTCAGTAAACTTTCCCTTACGGGGAATGATATGAAGGAATTAGCAAAGGAACTTGGTCTTCCAAATTCAAAAAACATCGACCGCCTTGACTTATCGATTACTGATTATTGTGCATATAACCAAAATGAGGGATTTGTAATTCTAAGATTTGGATACACTATCACGCCTTATATATCAAGATTAATTGGGGCGGAAAATAAATTCACAACACAACTAATTGCGTCCTCATTAAAATTGAGAGGGGAGTATTCGTGGTCATTGTATCAGTTAATTAGGAAGAATTACTCAACGTTTAAAGGGAAAAATTCATTTAGCCTATCTCTGGAAGAGTTGAAGGATGAACTTATTGCTTACAATATTGATGATAATGGAGATATTATATATAAGTATCCAGAGTACCCTATATTCAAGCGAGAGGTAATAAATAAGGCCATCAAAGAAATAAAAGAAAAAACTGAGGTGACTTTCCTGTCTTGCGTTGTCGATGAAAAAGAAGGAAGGAAAGTTAGTAAGTTACGATTTGAATACGCTATAGATGAAGATAAATTTGCCGAATCAGGCTCTGATTTTCCTATAGAGTTATTTGACGATGATGATTCTGCTTTTCTTGAGGAGTTTGATAGAAAAGTACCACCCAAAAAGAAATGAGGTGAGTTATGGCTAAAATCTATGATTTCCCGCTGGGCGCAGAGCGAGACAAACTAAGGCATGAAATTGACAGGGAACGTAAAAAGCAACGTAGAGTAAAAACGGGCAATCCGTTTATCCGACACGTTAAATGGTTCTGTTTTTATCTTCGCCTTGTCACAGCTGGCGCACTGCATGTAGTTTCTGTTATTACCCTGGCTGTATTGGGGGCTTTCAGTAAGGCTATTTTCTGGATTGGCGGGATGGTTTGTGTCGTCACATGGTTTCACCTTGAGCGCCAGTTCTGGACGCCACATAATTTCACGATCCCTGTTATCGTAAGCCTGTGGGGATTGAGTTTGTTTGCCACTCCCCTAATGGAGATGATAAACAAAAAAATGCCGTGGTATCGTCTCCTGGTTCCTGATGCGAAAGAAGCAAGCACGGAGACACCTGATGATGAGTCGCGGTGAACCAGTCGCAAGCTGCCTGCTTGCACTGTGCATGTTTGCCTTATACCATCGGTTTAGCATAGTGCGCGATGTGAGTTCTTTTCAATGCGATGCAGGATAGGGCAAACGCCGCAAAATGCTAGCATTTTACTCGTTTGCCCGGTGACCTACAGTCGGTTCTTGTTGGAGGATTTATGAAGTTTGATGTAAAAGAGTTTATTGATGATAAATACGCAAAAGCTATTAATATTTTAAAGGAAAACCTCAAAGAAAACTATCATGTTTTTTATGGGATCAGATTGAGTGAAATTCTTTTTCCTGCCAGTGAGTATGGCTCTGATGCTTTCTTTAAAGAATTTGAATCAATTAACAGTGTAATACTACCATTAGTAATCTTTGATTTAACACAACGCAAGCCAATGATGATTATCAGCTTCGATAAGATATCTGATGCCAGTTTGTTGGCAGGGACGGGTATTGTGGTTCTTGAATGTATGGCTCTGTCCGATCTTCTGACAAATGATAATATTGCTATTTTATATAAAATCTAAAAATCTTCTCTCAGTTTATACTTTCTGCTAGGGTCACCAAGTGTTATCGAGTTTAGTTCATGTGAGTAATGGTGTGTATGGTAATGCGCTGGATTTTTCAGATAATCGGGGAATGATATTATTTTCCCGCAACTAATTGCAGAATAGAACCAGTTACGGAAAGTTTTGTCATTTGTTTTTAGTGCATGTTTTGGAATAAAAACTAATTTAATACTGGAAACGTAATTGACAGGATTAAGTATAGTATATCTGTTTTCTACAAACTCTTTTAAAGCATCTATAAATTCATATTCTGATGTATAAATTTCTGTCTTATTACTAGGGCGTTTTATCTGGAATATGAATGAATAGTAGTTCTGGTCAAGTATTTCAACGGTGTTTGAATTTATGCTCAGTTGTTCAATAACCGCTTCTCGTTTATACTCTAATTTGTCTCTGACAGATTGATATACAACCATTGCTGCATGATGTGAACCACCACTGTTTGAAGCTACATAGCGGTCAAGCCAGGAGTAATATGTAACATTGATAGAATCGCGAGGGTTGAAACCTTCATGCTCAATGTGCCATATATTATCCTCCCAGTCTGAAATGTTTTCAGCTTTCAGGTTTTTGGCGGGATACATCCCCTCCCCCCATGAGTAAAGGTTTTTGAACCAACTACCATTTATTACCTTGTTCCATCCACAACCGAAACTTTTCGAGGCAGTCAGAGACTGTAATTTGTTAAAATCGAAATCCAGAGAGTGTTTTTTATCTGTAGTTATTATGTTACTCAGAATCTCAGCCAGATCCCTGTCAATATATCTCAGTGAGTATTCGCTAAATATATTTTCAAGCTGCAATATGGTGTCTGCATCCGCTGTAGGTTCAACTAACTTAATATCAGCAAGATTTTTAAACGTTGCAGCGGTCAGCTTATGGTGATCTGTCAACCTGTAGAGTTGACAGATTAATTCGGTTAAATATCTCATAGATTATCATCCATGCTTCTATGGTTAGAATTTTGCTGATTCCAGTAACCAGTGGTTTTTCTGGTTTTCGTCCAGATTATCAAATGCGGCCAGCGCTGCCTTTAGAACGGTTGTCCTGCTCTGTCCTGTTCTGATCGCCTCAGCCTCTAGGATATCGTCAAAGGCTTCAGAAAGCCGGAAATTAACCAGCTTCGCTTTACCTGGTGTTGGCTTCCTTGTGGCTCCAGAGATAAAGCGTGCTGTTTCTGCGTTTGTTGCCTGTTCTTCTGTCGCCGGAACGGTTGGCGTTTTCAATTTTAAAACCATACAAAATCCTCATTAAAGACACTATCTAAGTGTAAATACTATAGTGTCTTTATGTTGTCTTTACAATGTAAATTTCTATGTATTCGATTGAAATATTTAGATTATCCCTATTTCCTGGGCGACTAATTCTATCTGTGCTTTTGCTGTTGTCAGACTGGAGGCGCGGCTTACATCATGTACCCCTGCCCCTTCATTGCAGGCGCTTTCAAACACATCCAATTCTGACATGCGGTTTTTTAGTGGCTGTATCCAGACGTCGTCTGAGCGTAATAATTTATCCAGCTCAATAGCGGCTTTTCTGTGGCGTGGCTTGCTTGGGTTTATTCTGGTAAGTAATACCCAGGGTTGCAGGGCTGCGTTTGATTTCTGAGCCATGCGGACTTTCTCGGTTACGCTCGTCAGTGTTTCACTTTCAAAGTCAGATGACGCTTTAACCAGAGTTATCATGATATCTGACACAGTCAGTGCGCTACGGAACTCAAGGCTGTCATGTCCGGGGCAGTCAACGATCAGAACATCGCACAGCTTGCTCAGGCGGTTAATCTCTTTGCTTACATTACCGTATGCCTCGTAGACTGGTACTGTTGGGAGGCTATTCTCCCTGCGTTTTTCATTCCAGCTGATAAGGTCATTGTTCTTATCGGTTTTAAGGATGATTACCGATTTTTCTCTGTTTGCCAGCATAGATGCTGTGTTAGCTGAGTAGGTGCTTTTCCCTACCCCGCCCTTATCTGAAACCACCAGTAAAATTTTTCCCATTTCCGCATCCTCGTATTTACGATGTAAAGCTTTTCATGTCTTTACGGTGTCTTTAACTTATAAAGATATAGGCGTCTTTATAGTGTCTTTATACTCTTTATGTTTTACGATGTAAATAGAGTATAAAGATAAGTGTGTCTTTATGTGTGCTTTACATGGTAAAGCTCATTATGGCTTTACGTTTGATTTACACCGTCTTTCTGATGTAACTGTAGGTGACGTGGTCACATAATGAATCATTTCTTTGGTTCGGTTTGAGTATGCCTTTAAAATACCATGCGAAACAGGTACTATATGGTTATGCTTTAATAACCTAAATTGAACTGGTTCGACATTGTGACTCATACCGTACCGCAAAGCTTTGTCCGGGCTTATTTACGCGCCTCAACATCTGAACAAGACGCTTCTCGCGCACTCGCTGCGATCGATAGCTTTGCTGATGAGCGTGGCCTTAACATCTGCAATTACTACATCGAGAATGAATCTGGTTCGCGGCTCGACCGACCGGAATTATTCAGACTGCTGAACGACTGCCGACAGAACGATATTCTCCTCATTGAAGATGTTGATCGGCTTTCACGCTTAACTGGTGAAGACTGGAACAGCCTGAAGAAGTTGATTCGCCAGAAGGATATTCGAGTGATGGCCATCAACGTACCGACAACCTGGATTGCTTCAGCGAGCCATGATTTTGATAGTCGCATGTTTGCTGCAATCAACGATATGTTGCTTGATATGCTGGCTGCTGTGGCTCGTCGTGATTATGAACAACGCCGGGAACGTCAAAGGCAGGGGATTAATAAAGCTCAAAAGGAGGGAAAATATAAGGGGCGTCAGGTCAATCAGGCTCGATACGATGCAATTAATCGGTTGCTCGATAGCGGTAGTTCTTGGAGCCAGGTTCAGAAAATTATGGCCTGTAGTCGAGGGACAATTAGTAGTGCTGTAAAATCGAGGGAAGATAAACGTGCTTTGAGTAAGTAGTTACAACACAAAAGAAAATGTCTACCCGTCCTAGCTGGTTGGCTTGTGTGATTGTTCAATAGGGGTCAGTTTGGATATCGAAAATTATTGGGCACTGTTGCAAAGTTAGCGATGAGGCAGCCTTTTGTCTTATTCAAAGGCCTTACGTTTCAAAAACTCTGCTTACCAGGCGCATTTCGCCCAGGGGATCACCATAATAAAATGCTGAGGCCTGGCCTTTGCGTAGTGCACGCATCACCTCAATACCTTTGATGGTGGCGTAAGCCGTCTTCAT
>NZ_JBIMRC010000028.1:0-39885 GCF_043945575.1 Enterobacter cloacae complex sp. 2024EL-00214
CCTGTTCCGTTCTTCCATAGTTCAAAAACAGAGGCTTTTTCCTCTGCTGTAAATGTTCGTCTCATTCAAAAAACCTCCGCAACCCCATGTTTTCACATAACTGTTGCGTTGACCAATTGAATCTACAGCGGCTTTTTTTAATATGTCCCGTTCGTCGGTAACCCGTTTCAGCTCTTTCTGAAGACGGCGGATCTCGGCCTGAACATCTGACTGTTCTTTATTAGTGGAAGAATCCGGACCGTACTTCTTTATCCAGGCGTAAAGGCTGTGGGTGGTGATATCGAGACGTGTTGCAACGCTGGCAACAGAATAACCGCGATCAACAACCTGTTTGACTGCTTCAATTTTAAACTCTTCGGGATAACGCTTACTGCTCATGGGCACCTCTCTTTAAGCCATCTTAAATGACTCTGAGGTGTCTGTTAAACCCGTGGCGATTCAAGTCAGGAGTCTCAGCTCCAATGTTCCCTTCCCACTTTAGAATCAATTCACTTACCTTCCCTTTTAATGTTGCAAGGAGAACAAGCTGTTTCTTCGCGAATACAATCTCTTCCTGATGTATGTTTTTCTTTGCCATTGTAGTGTAGGTTCCATATCCATGTTGATTTATGTTAAGGATTACATTTTATTAACAATATTTTTATTGATTGTAAACACAAATCTCAATGGAATAGCATGAATTAAAGTCATCACGACCATTTTACCTAGTAGTATCAGCATGATAGTAAGTGAAATCAGATTATAAAAAGCAGATAGTCATATCGAACAAAAAGATAATTGAAATAAAACAAAAAACCATCACTGTTAAGTGATGGTTAATGATTTCAATATGGAATTATTTAGTAATCAAACAAAATAACCAGGATTATTAATCAGATCACTTTGTTGAGTACTATGTGCCATTTCAACAAATTCAGACACGCTTGTAATTTCATTGAGTGTGGTGATTGCGAATAATCGAAAAGAAAACTCTTTATTACCTTTTCTTGGGTAGATGTTCAGGAAAAAATTCAACTTTTGACCAACCGGACACATACTTGAAACCGCAGCATAAGATTGTGTCTGTCTGAGGTACTGAGTGAGGAATTGAGCAAGATCAACACCCTCATCAGACGTTAACGACCTGGATGTCTGAACCTTTAATAACCTTACAAGGTTATCTATGGCGGTCTGAATAGGAAGAAGTTCTATCTGAGGAACCTTCAAAAAATCAGCTATGATAATACCAAGTAACTGGCTCTGATCGTTCATGAAATTATGGATATAAAGAAAGTGTGAGTCACCGAATCTTTCAGCAGAATCATACTTAAAATTCCATTCATTCAATACTGCACTGTACTTCATTTTATTCATGGTTAGCTCCTCTTTATATAAAAAAAGATTAACGCAACATTCATCGGTGACGAAATTCTAAGACCCGTTAATTTCGCCCCCTATTGGGGTCATAAAAAATTGTCACGCTACGGCCTGTCTGGCAGAATCCCCTGAAACCGATTTGCGATAAGTAACCCTGATGAAAAACCTCATTAATGATGTTGCGACTGAAGCACGGGCATTACTGAACGGTATCCTCGCTGACTGTGATACCGATGACACAACGGGCACATGCCTATTTGCCAGTCTGCTATTAGCTCGTCTGGCACATAGCAAAGGGTTATCAGCTGTGATTAGAGGTGGCGATGGGAAATCTGACGGCGGGTTATTCACTATGTATGGCGGGTTCGGTCATTACTGGTGTGAGATCTCCAACAACGATGAATTCCATATTGTTGATATATCGGCAGATCAATTTGGCTTCGAAGGAGTTATCGTTAAGAACATCAAAGAGGTAGAAGGCTGGCCACGTTACATCCCTGGAAACCAGGATGTCGTAAATGCTGGAGTTGAGGAGCTCTTCAACCACGGATACTAAATGGTCGAGTCTAAGTGCGATTTATACACCTCAAAACGCCCCCATTCTCGATTCAAGAATTATTGATTTACAAGTAATATCAGAAATATTTAGTTCACTCTAAGGCAAGTGAATGAAGAAGAAATTACCGTCATGGTCACCAGCTGAAGATCTGAAGCTTATAAAAGGGCTTAAGGATGGTTACTCATTTGCAGCGCTTACGTCCATTCTTGGATACAATGAAAGGATAATCCAGTTAAGATGTATCGAGTTGGATTTATACCTTCTCATAAGAGAAAATCTCTCCGAGCCTAACGAAATTACCCTCAAGCCTAACTCTTCAATCAGAGTGCCACCGGCTGAACCAGCTTCAGGTATAACTCTTAAAACCCTGCTAGATAATGGATGGGTAGCACACTGCATAAATGGTGAAAATGTTCTGTACTCTCCAGAATGGTGGCGAACAAGAAACACAAGCCTGTTAGTACCCGAAGATGAGGATACTGATCAGCTACATAAGAAAACATCTTCACACCTCATTACCGGTAAACCGTGGACTCCTGACGATACTCGGGTCTTACTTAAGGCGATACAACATGGTATCAGTAAAACGGCACTTGCCGAGCTTACCTTAAGAAGCCATCAATCCACTCTTCAGCAACTTATAGAGCTTGGAATGATTACCGTGGGCGCTGAAGACGATTCATCTAGTACGGTTATATGGTTAAATAAAAAAATAAGTTCTGCGAAATTATCAAAAAAACGTTTTCTTGATGTCCTGCCACTAATCGAATTCGGCTGGCACATTGATGGATTCGACCTTACCGCCCCAGATTGGTGGAGCAAGCATATAGTGCTTAATGAAATTATCTATGAAACCGTACCAGATAAAACCATTTCAAATTACCCGGCCAGAACTGACATTGATTGTGATAGTGAAAAACCACAACAAATTAAGGAAAGATCAGTGCCTGAACGGAACCAAAGAGAACCACAAAAACCAGCCAAATGGGTATGTGGAAACTATAAGTTTTTAATTACACTTCTATCTGAGCATCGTTCAATAGAAGTGATTGCCAAGAAAATGAATAGGACAGATGGCGCGATTAGGTCACGTCTACAGCATATCGGTATAACGCGTTACGAGAAACCAACAAAACCTGGTGAAAAAGGAAGTGTCATTAAAGCTACATCAATTTCTACAGATATCTTCAGAAACCAGCCATTTTTTGTGAAGAGATTACTCATAGATGCCGGATGGTCTGAAAAAAACAATGAATTGCATTGCCCGGTCTGGTGGAGCAATTATCCACACAACGTTTAACGGGCTTAGTCACGAACTCTACCCTGGAGAACTATATGTTTGATTATTTTAACAGACCATTTGACACTTTCGACTGGGCGCTGATTATAGGATGCGGAATCCTTTTTGTCGGGCACTTTATCTGGAAAATCTTCTTCAGCGATGAAGGCCGTAGGAAAATTGATAATGAAGCGCCGCCTCCAATCATGACTCAGAAAGTAGATGATGAAACGGATGGTAAATAAGCACACAAAAATAAAACGCCCTTAAGGGCGTTTTATTTTATTTCGACAGATATTTAATATTAGACTCTATCAAATAAGTAAGCCTACGGCCATTTCTAACCGTCAGCAGTATAATCACCACAAAAATTACGGCAAGTATAAAAAATATTAGAGCAGTACTTTTTATAATATATTTAATATAATTGGATTTAAGATCATTTCCCGACTTCCAAGCAGAAAGAGGATTTGAAGCAAGCGCACCAGACTTGTAACCAATGTCATAAATATGGTAATCAATAGCTTTATAAAGTTGTGAATCAAACAGTGTGTTTTTGTCTTTGACACTATCCTCTTTATATTCAGGCATTAACAAAACCAAGTTTCCAAGATGATTTTTATAATTGCTATCAGATACTTTTTCAGCAGTAATTATTACACCTCTGAGTAACAGGCCATCGATATCTCCCAGTTTTTTTGCAGTAGCTGGTTTAGGATCTGCAAGTGCTTTTTCAACTGACTTTCTTAGTAAACTCCCTCTGTCTCCATAGATTTCATACAAAGAGTCCAAGTCTCCAGTTTTCATAGCAGTACTTATTTTGTCGGTATTGTATTTATAATTATGAGGCTCATCACCAAATGCAGCAATAAATAAATTAAACCCTACAAACAATACTATGCAACTTGTCATTATCTCAAGTTGTAAACCATTCCCATTAATAATTGCCCCTAGTATTACAATCAATATACATACACCCACACCAACTCTTCCATATATGGAAATAAATGATCCTATCGTATCAAAAGCATTTTCAGGAACTAACTCATTGGAGCGTAGAATGTTGAATATATCGTCAGAAACCTGTTTGACTTGCTCATCTACTGGCATGTCTGATGGAATACAAAACCATAATATTAGAAATATAATAGCGAAGATTAGAGATATAGCTAAGGTAAAATATATAGCTCTATCACGCTTCCGTCTAATAGCATTCTCAACATCATCATATGGATTACTTTGTCTGATTCTAGCCATAGCACATCCTCTAAATTTAACTATTATTTGGAAGACAGTTCTTTTGCTACCATAAAACGCTTCTCCTTCCATTGCGCTGCGCGAGCTTCAAGCTGGGTATGTTGCGTCTTGGCTCGGTCGTGGATTTTTTTAATTTCTCGACCGGCCTCATTGATCTGGTTTGATATGTAATCAATTGTCTCAACATCATATACAGTACGATTAGCTGTTTTGGCTACACGAATACTGCTCTCTTTTACTAACAAAGCTTGACGTCTGGCTTGTTGATTTACAGAATCACCAATTGCCTGAATCAGTAATGAGCTTTTATCACTCCTTTCGGCCTGGTCAATAATAAGATGGCTGCGTTTAGAAGATGGTATCGTTACTTTAATAATAGTTTCAAACTGGTCTACCATCGAGAGGTTATTGAACTTCATCATTTTCATCATCTTTAGGTCTTCAAATGCCTTTTGTTGTTCCGTGATCATGTCATTTCGACGTTTTGTTATGAGGGCGATTTGATGTTCAATATTCATTGCTTCCATGCTCAGCATGGTATTATCAGGCTGATTTTTTAGTTCCTTACGAATAGAAGCCTGAACTGTTTGTAACTTCTCCAGAATGTAATAGGCAGCTACAATGTTAACCCCTGTATTTTTTACACTAGTTAAAGCTTGGTCATACATTCCATCAATATTTTTATTCATTTCAAACAACCCCTCCGATATGCTTTCGATATCCGAGGTTAAAATATCGATTTGTCCTTTAACTGAATCAAATCTTGACATTGCACTAAAATGAAGACCGATGGCTTTCATTATGAAAGGCCCAACATACGGTATCCGTGACAGTTTCTTTTGAAGATAACTTGGTTCGACTGCATTACTGACTTCACGAGCCAGTGCAACAATCTCATTCAGAGTCTCTCCCTTCTTGCCCTGAGATGATGAGCTGACGCTGAGAAGGAGGTTATCAAGATAATTAATATCAGTAGTGTCCTCCAATCGTCCAAAGTTATGCGCGGCATCAATATCACCAATCTGGAAAGATCTGACTGCATCTTTTATTGATGATTCCATACTTACATCAACAGCATATTTATCAAATTCCTTAGCCACTTTGACATCTAATATATCAATACTATTTATGATCTTCATGTTATCTCACCTTATGTTCTTATTTAATTTATTGACCAGCTTCTTGAATTTTTCATGAGCCACTTCATCAATACCACTACAAACACCACTGGCGTTGATGTTCTTAGCCTGCCCTTCCCACATAGGTAATAAATTATCTTTAATATCTCGAAGGCTATCTTTTACATCGACAGCTGTTTCATAGCTCATTTGTGCTTGAACCTGACTTAGTTTTAAACCAACAAGAACTCCCTGAAAGTTATTAACTCTTATCCGTAGCCTGTTAATTGCCATATATTCATTGCTTGTGACACTATAGTCACACTCGTTCTTATTTTTCAGATATGACTCAACAACATCTATGAAAACCTCTAGCTGATGAATATCTTGCGCATAGATTGCCTCCAAACCCTTCGTGATTTCAGCATGAGCGGTTAGCATTTTGAAATGATCAGGTATCCGTTCGCATAGTTTCATAACTACTTTGTTATAAATATCTAGCTGGGCTTTCCGTAAGATTTCGGAACCTGTTAAATGATCGAACATCCGACGAAAAAGATTCTTTTTTCCCTTTGAGAAATTGACTTCCGCTTTTGTCATTGCGTCTATGAGATGGTAAATTTCATCTAAGAGCGACTTTTCAATATCACTCATCTTAACTGCTTCATCAATTGACATTTCATGCCCATTGATGTTGAGGACACATTTTTGATTTGAAATAAGCTCTGGCCCAAATCTATCGTAACTTAATGGGTCTTTAACAAAGGCTTCAACCATCTTAGTGGCATCACTGCTCATTTCAATTCTCCACAAATTTCGATAGAAAAAATTTACCATGTTCTCTTAAACTATCGAAATTCCTGACCATATAATGTCCGTTTTTCGGGGTCGTTTTGCGTTCAAAAAAAGTCGGAGAAAATTTGTCTGTCTATAAGATGGTGTAAACAAGTATAACTATGGTGGATTTCATGGTTAAATTTATACCCATTATGGTGGTAGCGGGCAGAACGCAGGCCAACTCTATTGCCAGGTTTCTACTGGATTCAGTGCTGGTGTGGTCATTATTGTGCTGGCTCAATACAATTATTCCATTCTATGTGCCGTTGGTAATAACCATTACAACATGCACAATTTATGCACGAGTTGGTTATAAAGTATTTTTCAAGCCGTTAACCTTCATGAAAACTAGAAGTTTTTATGTCGATGCTGAAAAACCAACAGTTCAACTCAATTACACATTAGCTGGTGGGCAGGCGAACCAATTTTTCACTTTAGCCCAAAAAACCACCAGCATCCATTTTGTTTACCTTTTCACCTGTCTCGTATACCTGTTTTTGGGTAAATCGCTCTCTAATTACGCAAAAAATATTAAGCGTGGTATATAACTCCATGAAACCGTTAATTATTGTTTTTATCATCTCTGCACTTTACCTCTCTTATCAGCTGATAAGGTCTCGTCGTCCAAAACATTGGTTGATAGTTTCCTCCTCATTGTCGCTTGCGGTTATTGTGTCCTTTCAGTTTCTCGGCGGTGTATTCCTGATCCCGACAGAATCCATGTACCCAACTATAAAACCTGGAGACTTGGTTATCGCTCAGCGTGTAGGTGGTTTATTCGATCATCGCGCTATTAGGCGTGGGGACGTACTCGTTTTTAACGCCCCTTCTGTTCCCGGCGTTTACTATGTCAAACGCGTATTAGGTATTCCTGGCGATACCGTCACATACAACGAAGAGAAAATCTTCTCGATAAACGGTAAACAAAACGGAAACCAGATTAAAAAAGATGGTTTTACTACTCAATACCAGGCAGATACCGACACTGCCGGTCAAAGTTATATCTTCCAGACAGATAACCGTATCGGCTACGTGAAAACGGGTAAGAAATGGATCATTCCCGAAGGATACTACTTTATGGCCGGTGATAACCGAGACCATTCACTTGATTCCCGTTACTGGGACAATCCCCCTGGCACACCTAGGAACCTCAGAGGTCTCATTCCCCATGATAGTCTCGTAGGGCGAGTAAATTTCAGGATCGTCAATTTAGGCTTTCTGGCGCGTGGGGATTCAGGTGACCGTTCCATTAAACAACGACAGCAGCCGCATCAAAGGTAATCAGTCATGATGATCGAAACCTTTTACAAAACCAATAATGTGGAGGTCAGAAGCACTTACGAGGAGGTACTATCTGCCTACCAATTGTGGTTCAGGTTAACAAACCAGCTCTGTAACGATGAAGGATTCGAAGGTTTTACTGCTCATGATTTTTGTGTGCCTGATTTGTTTCTGCGATCAGTCGAATGCCATATCCAACGTGTGTCTGGTTTCCGTCAATTCAAAGAGCAATGCTTAATTAGCCCCGACAATACTATTCCTTTTGCCCTAAGAACAGACCATGAACATGGCTCTGCGCTATTCAATAGGTTTAATGATATATCGAAGTCTGCACTGACATCGCTGGGTATCGATCCAATACGCTTTGGTAACCCACCATTTGGTTTTGCGAAGGCTGTATTTTCGATTCTGAAAATTCACCATGAAGCAAAATTAAATGGATTAGTTGGGTACAGCCAGTTGTGGGCACTTGAAAACCAGTTCGACGAAATCCTGTTTGTTTGTTCTCTACCCGTAGCAGGCTGCGGGAGAATTCCATTTTATGAGGCTCCAGCCATCCCTCCTTACTGGATACCCATCACGGGAACTGAAGCCATCGACCTCTTTAATACCCACAACACCAAAATGAGGAAGAGAGAATGAAATCTATCACGACTGTTCTTTTATGCTTCCTTATCCTGGGTTGTGGAAGTCGGGATAAATTACCAATTCCCGCAACCAAGGCAATAAACGCGCTTCCAGATGCGATGGCAACCCTTTCTAATGCTGGTCTCTGGAATGAAAATGAACTTTCTGGCGCTGAATTCCTTGAAAACAGTGACAGAAGTATGATAGTTGCGAACTTAACGAGCGTTCCATGCAGAATGGTGTTCAGTTACGTCAAGACTTCAAATCATCCTTATTGGATGCCGAGCCAAATTGCTTGTGAGGGAGATGAGAATGATTAACTAGATACACTGATATGCTTCGTCAATCGCTACACGGTGGTATTCTGTTATACAGGCCTGTAAAGTGTATGAGGAAACCATGAACTCTCTACTCCAGCGTGTTGTGATTTACGCCATTGTGATTCTGATATGTAGCGTTTATTGCGTTCTGTACTTTGTGCCGCTCACTTCCATAAAGACGATCAACGCCATAGGCATTGCAAACTTAGTGGTACTGGCGTTACTCACATGGTTGTTAGTAAGACCACGGTTGTTCCAATTGTGGGGTGGGTATCTTGTACTGTCAGCAATTTATTTAGGTGCGATTTACCCTGATTTTCCATATGTTGAAGAAATCATCGTTTATACATTTGCCCTGATTTGTTTATCAGTCATGTTTTACGATGTATTCATTGATAACTGTAATGGGATACTGAGGCGCACCTTTCTTAGAATTAATTCTGAATGAATGGTGACCATATGGTTTTTAGAAAATTGGCAGCAAAAGGAATGTCCCGATGCGCCAAATTCCAGTGGTGCTTTTTCCTGCTAGCGTCATTAGCTTTATTCTTTCTACATGATGGCCCGTTGGTCATTGCGGGCCTCTTTATTACACAATTGTCTCTCCAGATGTCGATGACCCGTACAGGAAAGGAAGTCTTCGGCGTTATTTTTAATATCCAGTCATGGAGAAACAGTGGTGCTAGCCAGCAAACCTATTTTTTCCGGTGGTATATCGGCTTCCCGATTTCCTGCTTGCTATATATTCTTTCTCTTACTAATTATGTGTACGTTCCAGGCGATTTGTATTATCAGTTTATTGCAAGCAGTACTGATGACCTAGCACTCGTAATGAATCGTTTTGCTGTAGGCGTGAGTAACATACTCCCTGAAATCCTTCGAGGCGCATCTCTAACCCTTTCGATGATGATGTTTGTCGCAACATTGCTAAAAAATGTACAACTTGCTGAAGTACGTCGAATTTACTCCTCCATTCAGGATGGAAATGATTCCCAGAAAATTCTCTCGAATATGACATGGGAGCAATTCGAAAAGATTATAAGACTGCATTTCGAACTCAATGGCTACAAAGCAACTCTGACTAATACAGGAGCTGACGGCGGAGTCGACATTCTGCTGCAAAAAGATGGTCGCCGCGAAATGGTACAGTGCAAATTATGGAAAACCAGCAAAGTAGGAGTCTCGGTAGTCCGCGAAATTTACGGTGTAGTGCAAGCCAATGCATATGAGCGGGGTTATATCATCACCTCTGGGTTCTTTACTCAGGATGCATGGGAATTCGCTCTTAGCGCAAATGTTAAAGGAACATTATCGCTTATCGATGGTTCCAGACTTCTGAAAATAATCAAGGATAAAGAAATCCCCCCGCCTGCCACTGAGATAATAAATGTTGGTCCAGGTGAGAATCAAATATACGATCTTAATGTCATACCTAGCTGTCCCCGTTGCCATAGCAAAATGGTTAGAAGAATGTCGAATGGAAATTATTTCTATGGTTGCTCGGCTTACCCAATTTGTAAAGGAACCCGTAACCTCTAGAAATCTATTTTCAAGAAAACCATCTCATTTTGCGGTCGTTTTCAGGCCGCAAAATTTCGAGAGCTACCTCCCTCAAGATATAATCCGTTTATTATCGCGAGAGCATATTTTCCTAATCAATTCCGGGGCAACCATCTCACGCGATTATGGGGCTTTCCATATCATGCTCACTTTCATATACACCGTGAGTTGGGGCTTCGGCCAGAACGAATAGTGATCAACGAGGTTTTCAATGACGAGTGAAAAACGTGGCACAAGTGCTGAATACGGCCAGGAGAAATTACGCGAACGCGCAGCGCAGAATGCTGGAGATGAAACCCCCAGTGTTAAGGCGCGATTTTCTAAAAAAACCTTGAGTATCCTGGTTGCCGGTATCTTTGCGGTAAGCACATTAGGCGCATTTATTTTAATGAATGGTAAACCAGACAAAGAACCGAACCTATCTATCGTCGAAGTTGCAAAGAGTGGGATCAGCGTTAACCCGGATATTGCAAAACAACATGGTATCGATGTGGATGACGATGACCTTGATACCGATGAGGCTGGGCCTCAGCCAACACTGACACTTCCTATCACAAATAATGAACAGGAACCCGCATCAGCGCCCCCTGATGATGATAAAAGTGAACCTACTGTCACAAAGCAAGATAGCGCCGGTGTTTCCCCTGCATCGTCTGATAATCTTGGCGATCAGATGCTAAAAATGGCCACAACCACGCCACCAGCTAACCCGGATGCAAATTCACCAGTTGTATCTAAGTCAGATCCTGCTACGCAGTCATTGGTTGACTCAATTAAGGCTGAACCTGGGTTTACTGACGGTAGCGAGGTTTCACAAAACGCAGAGCAACCTGGAACGGTTGAGATAACTCCTGCACAGGAAATCGCTAAAAAAGCACTATCTGGGGCCACTAGTGAAGCCCCGGCTTCAGCTCCAGTTACAGCAGAACCAAATCAACACGCTGCGGCGCAGACCAACCCGGTTCAAACACCGCCATCACCTACCACACGTGATATTGCAGGTGTTGAAAACATCACTAAAGATACCTCTGGCCATCAAATTGACCCAGCTGAGTTCGGTTATACGGAACCCACTAAAACTACTGCTACGTCAGACTATAAAGCAGCATCAGAAGGCTATACAGCCCAACAGTTTGTTGTTCAGGAGAAGAATGCGCTTACTGGCGCTGACCTGGACTATAGTGGGCACTTTAAAACTGTTGAATACAATTCGCAGGGACAAAATACGGTATTCGTTTATTCAACCTTTTCATCAAAAGTATTCTTGTTACCATCGAAAGGTAAGGTCAACGTATACCTTTCTGATGAAAAAGGTTGGTCAGTCTCACTCCTCCCAGGAAATATCCTGCGGGTACAGCGTTCTGAAAACAAGGGGGCATGGTCGCAGGCAACCGACCTCTTTGTACTCAATGGCGAAAACTCCTACTCGTTGATTCTTCAGGCTGTTGGCGATCCTGATAAACGAACCGATTCCCTCAAATTCACAAAAAAGGAACTTTCTAAGCAAACGGACAAGTTGGCCAAAAAATCCAAAGCCTGACTGTTGAATTGAAAATACGAGCGCATCTTTGGTGCGCTTTTTTTTCGGGAGAAGTTACATGACAGATTCATGCATCGACGGCTTAAGGCTGGTTTCGACCAGTTACCACATTGGTTTACCCTGGATTGAATGGTCAGAGGCGAGATCCTACATCGTATGCCGAGCACTGGTAGATCAGGGAGTAATTGCCGGAACTGCTACTATAGGAACACGTCGAAAAAAGGTCAAAGAACGCATCAATCCAGGAGATCGTGGGTTATACCAAGTCACTGAAACTCAGTACGGATGGATAGCACTTAAGGGTGGTGGCGTGATCGATCCCTGCGGCTTTCTTGGTAACTCTTTTTCCGGCCCGGAACCCCAGTTTTGTATCCTTGAGAATGATGAGTGCTATATCAGGGGTATAAATCCTGTTCAGTGCCCGAGAACTCACTTACCTGAACATCTTGTAAGTGATGAGTTATTCCCGCTAACACGCGGTGTTATGCGCGATACATGCAGCCGTCTGCTGGGTTACAGGTTGCATATACAGGGATTGACTATGTCAGAGGCAGCATACCTTCTGTCGAGACCGCTTACCGATTTTGACCGGTACAGCCGCCTGGTATATGAATACTTTATTAAAATGGGACTAAGCAGCATTATGCCATTAAGCAACATCAAAATGCTGCATCCGAATTTAGCCCGTAAAGGTTGGCGTTCATTTTATAACGACCTGGATATGGACGAACTTGAAGCGTTTCTTAAATGATAAAATCAGGGTTCATCCCGAACCCTGATTAAAATTCAATAATTAGGTATGTAATCCACACCACCAGTCCAACGAGATTCCCAGTGGGCCAGATACAGCGCTGTAACATCTGGTGCGTTATAAAGTACAAGGCTATTTTCACTATTTTTATTGAAAGCCGAACTTGAGTAATTATAACTACCGGTTTCAACAGATATCCTATCAACACACAAATACTTATCATGGTGCAGAAGAAATTGATCATTCGTCCGTAACGGAATGCCCGCGTTAACTACTGTATTCATAGTCGAGACTGCATATCGGTTATTATTTTGCCCTTTGTCAACTACGATCCTGACATCTACTCCCCTTCGGTGAGCATTAATTAATGCTTTCGCAATTACGGGTGACGTAAAAGAGTATGCCGCCATACGGATTTCCTGCTGAGCTGAATTGATCAGATCCAGTATTGCTTTCTGTGCAGACCCTTCAGGTGAAAATCCGACAACGACTCTAACGCCACCAGCCGGTAGCATTACTTCTGTTGGATTATCAGCCTGTGCAAAAGTAGAAAAAAATAATAATCCCAACGATGTCAACGTACTGACCAACACCTCTGATTTCAACATATCCACCTCGTTTAAATGTGACACTAGTAAAGTTGGCTTTCATACTCAAAAAGAAGTTTTCATCCAGATTTTCATATATGTTAATAGACACGGATAAATGTCACCTTATATCACACATTGCTATTGTATAACGCCCTGCTTTAACAATGAAATCAAACAAAACAAATTTTATATTAATAAAGTTCCCGGCTCAAACTCGTTAAATAGCTGGAGAACATCCAAAGATCGAAATTATTAAAACTCGTTATTAAGGATGTTTAAATGAACGCTATCAAATTTGAGAAGTTTAAAACCCCGCTGGTGATCACCGGCATTCTGATTCTTGCCATTGTTACCGCTCACGCTTCTGGTTCAACCCAGGCAGGTTTTGACGATGTATGGCTCAAAATCTCTGATTACATGCAGGGTTCTCTGGGTAAGGTGCTGATCGGTCTTATCGTTCTGGTTGGTCTCGCAGCTGCTGTTGTACGTCAGAGTCTGATGTCACTGGCGGTTGCTGTTGGTGGTGCGATCTCCCTGTACTACTCACCGGACATTATCAATGGCATGATGGCCGCATCCCACGCAGTGCAAACCACTTTACCGGCATTCATGTAACCATCATGGATGTAAAAAAAACCGGCTCTGGCCGGTTTTTTTACATCTTCATATTTTATTTCCCGCCCATAGAAAATTCCATAATCCGATGTAAAGAACTATCCAGACCGCAACGATAACCCGGAACCGACGTTGGTAAGCACTGCGTGTTTTGTGTTTAAACATTCGTTGAGCAATGAAACAACCTGGCCACCCGCCCAGCACAATGAGCGCATCCAGCGTCAGTTCATCCACACGGTACTCGCCAGCAGTCGCGGCCTTTTTATCTTTGTAATAGATGTAAATCGAAATCAGACTCCAGATTGACATCCAGACAAAGGACGATAAATAAAACATAGATTACCTCCTGTTGAGGGCCGCAGTAATAGTTTGATGGTACTATCTTATTGTATTACTCATGAACAGATAAATTTGTATTCTTAAAAATGGGTACAATTTGCCCCCATTTTTAAATCATTCGCGCCGTGTCAAAAGGTACTATGAAACGATATCTAACATAAAGGTAATTCTGATGCCGGTAACTGATGAACAGAACGTGATCATAGGTTTCAAACCTACACCTGGCAGTATTGTTTCAGTACAGGCATACGCGGGGTCTGGTAAGACCTTTACACTAAAAGAATTCGCGGATGCAAACCCCTCACTCAAAATTCTCTATATCGTTTTTAATAAAGCTATTAAAGATGATGCAAAAAAGAAATTCCCAAAAAACGTCGAGTGTAAAACATCTCATGGTTTGGCCGTGACCCGGTACAAACACTTTGCTCATAAATACAGACAGTTTATATCCGTGAGCGAATACCGCGCAATGATGGGTGAAGATGACTGGAGAGTGGTTAAGCTTGCAATAAATGGGCTTACCCATTTCATGAATTCAGATGAACACGAAATTACTACTGAACACGTACTTAAAGACTTAAGTAAAACCGATAAAATATCTCAAAGCAGGTTGGATCAAGCGCTACGTGCAGCAAAACGTACATGGCAAATGCAATCTGACCCACTCAACGATGCCTATTGCTCACCGAATACCATCCTCAAGTTGTTCCAGTTATCGAACCCAGCCCTAGACCAGTTCTACAATGTCATTCTCTTCGACGAATCGCAGGACGCAAATCCGGTAACGATCGATATCGTTCTTAGAAACAACTGCTGCAAAGTTTTTGTCGGCGACCAGCACCAAGTGATAAACCGCTGGCGCGGTGCGGAAAACGCCCTTGAGATTGTTGAAGACCACGGGGCTCAGGTTATGCGCCTGACTAAGTCATTCCGGTTTGGGCCTCTTGTTGCAGCACTGGCCAACGTTGTGCTGTCAATGAAGGGTGAAACGTTCCCCTTGGTAGGCCTGGGTAGTCTTGATGCTATCGTTGAGCCATCGGCGATACAGGATCAAAACTTTTACGCCATCATCAGCCGCACCTACATGGGAGTCATACAATCTGCCTACGAGTCGATTATGTGGGGCAAACGGGTGATGTGGAATGGAGGTATTTCAAAATACCGTCTCGACGAGCTCCTTGATTTAC
Organism: Enterobacter cloacae complex sp. 2024EL-00214; assembly: GCF_043945575.1. Lineage (NCBI taxonomy): Bacteria > Pseudomonadati > Pseudomonadota > Gammaproteobacteria > Enterobacterales > Enterobacteriaceae > Enterobacter > Enterobacter cloacae complex sp. 2024EL-00214. The sequence continues at coordinate 15,217 of NZ_JBIMRC010000028.1, forward strand.
ATGCGCTAAAAACAGGTAACATTGCTGCTATTAAAAATAACCGTATCACTACGGAATACGGGAACTGGGCAAATTTTTTAGAGATCGCAGAAACCACCAAGGACGTGGACATGGTGCGGGCGATTAAGTTAATGGAAGTCTATGCTGATATCCCCGGGATGGTTGAGACCATGAGGATGAATGAAGCCAGAACAGAAAAGGAAGCTGATTTAATTGTTACCACAGCCCATACCTCGAAGGGAAAGGAATTTGACCATGTCATCATCAATGACGACTTCCCATCCATTATAGAAGCCGTTGTGATGAAGAAGCCACGGGAAGTAATTATTGACGAACTTAATCTGCTGTACGTAACTATTACCAGAACCAAGAAATCTGTAAACATCAATACTTCGTTAATGGAGCTATTAGAAGAATACCGAAGTCGTATTGAGCGAAATGTTTCAGTAGTGATAATCTGACAAAAAAAGCCCTGGTTAATTCAGGGCTCTTTTTTATTTCTATTTATCTTGTTGAGCTGGTGAGGCTTCGCCTGATGTGTCTCTCTGAGAATCGACAACCATAGACTGGATCACTTCAACGAATTTTGAGAAGGGCTGTGCGCCTACAACAGAGACTTCTTTACCGGTGACATTATCACGCACAATCGTGGTTGGTGTACCATCAACACCGGCAGCTGAACCGGCCTCCATATCCTGCTTAATGCGCTTAATCACTTCAGTACTGCCCATACAGGTATCAAATTTCGCCTGGTCTACCTCAAACAGTGCTGGGATGCTGTCCGCATCCTTAAAACCTTTACCGTTTGTTTCAGTATGGTTAAACCAATAATCAGTAACGGCCCAGAAAGCACTCGGCCCTTTCTGCTCCGCAATACACTCAGCAACAGCTGCGCCCTTCGATGCGACCGGCTCATGGAATGACATAGGGTAATGACGCCATTCCCAGTTAACAGCCCCGGCTGTCGCGGTATCAACGATATACTTCGGCGTTTCTTTGAAGCGTTTGCAGAATGGACACTCCAGATCTTCATAGTTGATCAACGAAAACCGAGCGCCAGGCTCGCCATAGATATAACGGCCATCAGTATTTTTATTTGCTTTGTCCCAGCCTTTATAGAGTGCCTTTCGTTCTTCCGCGAGCTTTTGGTCGGCGATAGACTTAAGAGCACCCTTTACTTCGTCCTGAATATTTCCGTTCACTCCCTGTTGAACTGCGGGGTTCTTGGCCAGCGATGTACTAATTTTATCCAGCAGTTGATTGGTCATCACCTGGGTTTTGTACGAGATAAAACTAATTACCATCAACCAAACCATTCCGATTACAACAACGATTCCCCCGGCCCAGGCAAAAATTGTTTTATTTCCAGAACTGCACTTTTCATTTCTTTGCTTATCCATTGTACCCTCGCATTTTGATGGATTAGGACTTAGGTTGTTGGTTATCGATCTGCATCTGAATTCGATATTTCCGCAGCTCTTCCGGTTCACCGCTGGAAAGCACATTTAATTCGTGGGCACTTAACCGATAGCCAGGTGTTGAGCAGTATTTATCTTTGATACGGAGGTATTCAGCCCTACTGGCGTTCTGTGTGTTATTAGGAAGGAGAAAGGTATTTTCCCCGCAAAATGCTGGGGTCTGTGTGAACGTGCCACGCGGCCCATTGGCATACTTTGTGTTTGCCACTGAAGTGAGCAAGACCTGGGTGTAATTGTCATGTGCCACATATCGCTTCCCGGATGGATCATTGATGGCATACGGACTCACGAGCGTATGCTCATACCCAGGGTAACGTATAGCCGCGCCACCGCGTTCTGTACCACGCCAGGATTCGGAGTACTGATACTGGTAGGGGTACTCGGCCCTGGCGGGGAGATTGCGCGTTTCGTCGAGGTAAGTACGTTGTGGCTTACCTGTCCCACTGCAACCGCTGGTGATTACGCCGGTAATAACCACCAGCAGGGGCAAAACAATTTTATTCGCCAATTTCATTGCTTAGTCTCCAATTGGATAGCAACGTCATTATCTTAATTTCTCACCCTTGACGTTATGTTTTATGAAGACAAAACGTCGTCATTTTCCAGCACGATTTTTTTCTCAATCGGTTAACTTACAAGGTACTTAACCGGAGAAATATTTTAATGCTGAGACACATTAAAAATATTCTGAATACTTTTTTGCCTGATAACAAAAAGGCTACCACTGATCTATTCGGTGACGAAATCGATATGTCAGTAGATGAAGAAATCGGGAAACTCATTTCATCACGAGATAATATGCGCTATCCGGCAAGCGAAATCGGATTCCCGGCTCAAGTACCGGGTGAGTACGTATTACGTCATTACCAGAAACCACTTGTGATGGCGATTAAACGAGAACTGGATATTAGGGACTCTGAGTTTAATCAGCTTATTCTTCCTATGCTGATAAATTTCGCTAACTTTGTTCACCTCTTCCCGGCATCCGAAAACCATCATCACCGTGCTGCAACCGGATTGTTGCGTCATTCATTGGAAGTGTGTTTCCAGTGTATCCGGCGTTCTAAAAACATCGAGTTTGATTCAATGGCGGTTCCCGTACATAAATCAAATCGTGCATTAGCATGGCGACTTGCAGTCGCAGCTGGTGGGCTACTTCATGACCTCGGGAAACCATTTACCGATTTTGAAGTATGGAACGAAGACGGGAAAATTCACTGGCCTCCAGGCCATGAACCAATCCATGTCTGGGCAAAAGAGAACAATGTAAAAAGATACTATCTTGTATGGAAACCAGGCCGTCACCGCCAGCATACCTCCAGCACGAGCAATATGTTGTTGATGATCATGCCAAAAGAAATGCATGTTTACCTTCTTAACGGCGGGAATGATATTTTCAATGAATTGACCCGGGCACTGAATGCCAGTGCGCAGCTCAATGCAGAAAAAATCAGTGGTCAGGACGTTAAAAACAAGATCCTCACTACCATTAAGGCCGCCGACTCAGCATCCGTTAACTATGATATGCGGCAATACGCCGGTGATGCGATTCGTGCAAGCCAGTCAGGTGTACCTGCGGTTCAGCGTGTAGTTGATGCCATGCGCCATAGATTGAAAAAAGGAGATTGGATTCCCAACAAGCCAGGAAGCCCTGTATGGGTGACTACCTATGGCGTATTCATCGTCTGGGGTGTTGCGGTCAAGGATATTATTGAGACCGTTAGGAACTCCGGCGCTGTTATTCCACAAACCCAGAATAGTCTGGCTGACCTGATGCTAAGTTATCATCTCTGTCGACCAAACGTTCACCAGGACGATGACACTGCATACTGGCGTATTGCCCCTCATATCTTGAATGATAAAAGTTCAAGAAAAAGCAAAGACCCTAAAGTTGCGTTGAGCTGCATCCTTCTGATATCTCCAGAAGTACTATTTGTCGATACTGTTGACCCTCTACCATGCAGCAGCCGCATCCGTATTGAAGGTAAATGGGTGGAATACCTGACCGGGAGGCCAAACCAGCCAAAACTCGTCGAAAGCGAACCCTACATTGGTCAGAAGCCGGTTCCGTCAACCGGAATACCGAATGAGGTCGACCGCTCAGTTTTACAGGGCGGAACAATCATTGCTGATGAACAGGAATCTCCACTGGAGAGTATTTTTGGAAACCGACAGGTTACGCCGGAAAACGCCCACGAACTGCTGCATAAGCTCAATCTGCTTTCTGATGAGGACTACAATCGTGTAAAGGAAAGAAATACCAGTACCAAAAATCAAAAAGATTGTCTGGATGACACTAATTCACCAACAACTGAGCTGGCGGGCAGCGGGGAATCAAAAGGGCTCAAAGATAATCAACCAAAGCCAGTGTCGGAGAATAATGAACCCAAGCGCCGTCTTTCCCTCAAAGAAACCCTGGCATCGGCACAAACAGAGATTGAGTTCTCTGTACCCAGTTCACTTATAAAAGAACCAAACCATAAAACTCTGAACGAAACCCTTGAGTTTCATTCAATCATCAACTCGTATAATAGCAACGAACCAACTTCAAGCGATGCATTGGATCAGACCCAGCCCTCACCTACCCGTCAGGCATTAAAGGAAATTCAGCTGCACCAGGATGCTGTCGATACCGGCATTCAGTCTGGTGAGGTAATTGATGATTATTCAATTTACGAAGATTATGATTCCATGTGGCAGGATGACGTGAAAGCTGATAACGATTTTGGTTACTCGGCTCATGCGGATACTTCGGCCAACATACCGGCTAACGTAAAATTTTACGATAAATTTAGTCAGCTATACGTATCTGGTCTTGAAGCGGCCAAAGAATTTCTCGTTAAATATGTTACCGACCACTCAGACGATCTTTTCATTGAATCAGGCCACTTAATCATTGCTATTGATAAAGATTTTGATGAGCGTAATTATGCTCTGCTTCAGGACTCCAACTGGTTATGGCAAAGGTTTATGGAAGCCCCAGCCCAGTATTATTTCCATCGTACTCAGAAGTGCTTATATCTCAGAAAAGAACTTAATAATGATATCGACTTGCTGATGGATGGGAAGTTTAACGATCTGCTTTACTCTGCTTTAACTGATGTTTCTGATAAAGATTACAACATTACAGATTTATGCAATGAAATGATTTCAAAAGGTATGCTGAAGCGAACCTATTCTGGAGAGCCTGTCATTGCCGTAAGCGTTGCCTTAAAGCGACGTATTGCGGATGAACTCGGCATTGATATTACTCAATTGCAGAAGATTATGCTGATGCACTTTGATTTCTATTCAAAGACCGGTGTTGACTACATTCTTCCTAATAGTGAACGAATGCATAATCAAATGGTGGATAAAGATGAGTGAGTGGAAATATAACTTACGTTGGCGCACAAATTTTGAAGGCCTTGAGACTCTTGGTTGGACAGCAGGTATAGCCGCAACTATCGGGGTTAATACACTGTTTAACATGCCATCTCTACCCTGTTACCTCTCAGTTGCAGTCCAGGCTGCTTATGGTATTCGTAGTCTCCCGGCAGCATGGGATATTTATACGCACAAACGCCGCCTGAAGCGAAAACCAAAACCACTCGTAATGGACATGAAATCATTTATCGAACAGATGATTCGTGAGCCTGACAGCTATCTTATTTGCAGAGGCTTTGAGTGGGGCCAGAATGAGGGTCAACTGGCATCTGAGTTGATAAAGCGTGACATAAAGAAATTTGTAGCCAAACCATCCAAAAATTTTATGGGCCTCGGCTGGATTCATGCGCTAGGTAAAAAAAACGAATGGATCGGAATTTCTGAAGAACTTTTATCGTTGCATACGCTTATAACTGGCACAACCGGCTCAGGCAAAACAACATATTTTAAACTACTTATTCTTCAAGCCGCACTAAAAAAACAACCACTAATCCTCATTGACCCCAAAAATGATGAAGAACTGGCTGAATGGATGAAGTTCTGTCTGGAATTGGTGGATCGCTCAACGAAATATAATTACGTTTCATTGGCGCATCCTGAAAAATCAGCTCGAATATCTCCAATTACTAACTACACTCAGGCTGGCGAGGTAGCTAACAGAATTACATCGGTTATTCAACGTGCTGATAGTACGAGCGATCCGTTTGTTTCATTTGGTATTATGTCATTAACTACGGTTGTTGAGCTGATGAAAATCTGTGAAATCAAACCGACTTTACGCAATATTAAATCACAACTGAGTGCTGACATCTCTTCATTAGCATCTCTATTGATTATGGCCATCACTAAATTCGGCCACAAGACTTTAGGAGAGTCCGATTTCGACATTATTTTACAGGCGAAAATTGACCGTTACTCGTCTAAAATTAAAGGCCCAAAAGAAATAGCAGAAATATGTGCAGACATTTACCGAAATGACATTAAAGGTAATAAAGGGAAAGGCGATACTTCAATTGAAGCCGGTATTGATATGTTCGGTCATCAGCGCGAACACTTCCAGAAAATGATTCTGAACGTGATGCCAATTCTTAGTCAACTAACTCAAGGGTTTATGTCAGAGTTGTTATCCCCTGACAGTGCTGATGAAGATGAACTGAATGATACTCGTCCAATTTCGAATATTCAGGATATCATCACTACCGGGGGAATGTTGTATTTGGGGTTAAATTCCCTTGCAGATGCTGAGACTGGATCTGCGGTCGGTTCTATTTTCCTGTCTGATATAACATCTGTTAGCTCGACTGTGTACAATTTTTTAAAACCTGGTGGTCAGGACTTGGCTTCTGTAATGGTGTTAATCGATGAAGCAGCTGAAGTTATTAATGACCAAGTTATTAAAATGTTGAATAAAACCCGTGGTGCTGGGTTCCGCTTATTTATTTCGTCGCAATCGACTTCCGACTTCGAAGCCCGTCTCGGTTCAGAAGCCAAAATGAAGCAGGTTATAACCAATACGAACCACTTTACGGCGCTACGCACACCAGATCCTGATGCCCAGGAAGCAGTCATGAAACGAGTACCACCGACAAAGTTCAAATATATTATGCGTGGTCATGGCTCCAGCGCAGGTGCAGATCCTGAACAAATCACCGGCAGTGTCGGGGAACGATTGATGGAGGAAGAAGGCGAGTTATTTCAATCTCAACTGCTAGGTTGGTTACCCAACCTCGAATGCATGGCCATAAATCAGGCTAATAAAATAGTAAAAGGTAAAGTCCCCGTCATATTAATGCCGAGGAATGAGTCCGAGTTAAGCGATGTCCGAACTATCGCTAAAAAGTACCTTTCAATCTACGAACGTCAACAAAAGGTTCGTGGTGAAAAATCACGTATCAGCGCCGAGGGGTAAATATGATTAAAACCAAAACTCTATTAAAGCGTAAAGATGATCAAGCCTCATATGACGGTTTGACCATGATCTGGCCATGTGTTGATGGCATCACTGGGCAAATGTTAGCTCTACTGAAAACCCTTACTCCTGATGAACGCGTTGGTGCAGCAGTGAGCTCCGCTATCAAAGCTTATCATCAGGACAACGAGCAGGAGCTGAATGACTGGGAGCGGCTTGCGATCTATATCATTGAGCTTGGCTTGTTCGTTTGCCGGGAACTTCAACACACGTTGAATTTCTGTGAAATTACTTCACGGATAAATCTCCCGAGAAAGCTAACCAACGAACTGATTATCCAGGCTGGGAGGAAGGCGAAGATTGGGGATATCGAATGTCTGATAAGTTGAATGAGGAAAAGTGGCCTAAGACGATAAAGACACTGATCATCTGGAGTTCGACGATTCTCCTTTTTATCTCTGTCTTCTTTCCGGTTGAGTATTTTAAGTCTAATGCTCTGAAAGAAATCGCATGGGGTCATAAAATGATAGGCGAAAAAGATTTCGTCATGGTATTGCAAAAGGCTCGCGACAATTATACTGAAGCATTTGTAAATACGGGGATTGATAAGGCGTTAAAGGATTTTTACCAGCTTCCTCCCAGCGACATGGCCAACCACGGCGGGCCACTGAAATACTTTGTTGGGCTTTTCCAGAACATTGCCGAGAACCTGAATTATTGGCTCTACATGATTATGTATCGTTTAACACTTGATATGTATTGGTTACCGTACATGGCCGTGGTCATCATCCCGTCTCTGTTTGCAGGGGTAATGCGGTGGATGGCAAAAAGATATAACTTTGGATATGCCAGTCCGTTTCTTAACCGTCGTAGCATGGTATTGATTGGCTGGGGTGTATATAGCGTTCTCCTGTCGCTTTTTATACCGTTACCTGTGCCTCCAATGATCGGGGCACTCATAATGATAGTAATGATTCCTATTGGTTCATCTCTACTTATTTCAAACCTACCAAAACGTATTTAACCTTAAGAAAAGCACCTCAATTTGCGGTGCTTTTCTTTTTCCTCAATATTTCATGTTTGTTAAATTAGCTGTGCGAGGTGATGCATGACTAATTCGAAACCATTTATTCTTTCTGCCCTGCTCTGCCTGACGTTTACCGTAGGGATGATTAGCTATTTGCTAATTTCTGATGTCCCAGAAAAAATCCGTATCCTCAATCAGAAGATCACGGCATCAACTTACCCTCAGTCACGGGATGTCCTGAACAAAGACATGGCTGAAATCATACTGCCCTATCTTAAAAAGCAAAAAGCTGCTGAGGCGTCTCAGGTCAAAGTCCAAAAGCCAAACGAAATCTATACGCCGGAACAATTGCAGCAATCAAGAGGCTACAAATGAAAAAGAACATTTTGAACTCTCTTATATTTGGAATTCCGCTCATGGTTATGGTAAGCACGGCTGCATTTTTTACTTACCAAATCGATAGACAGTCCCAACTTCTTAATGACCTAGCGATCGTTGCTGAGACTCACAAGCCCGTAGTAAACAACAAAAGCGAACTACTGGACGCATTTGCAAAATACATTAATGCAGCGGGCCTAAAACCTGAATCGCAGAAACAATCCAATGTCGGTTACCGGACTGGAAACAAACCCGATACCGCCTATGCGCCTTCTACGGACAACGAACGTATTTATGGGAACCCGGATGCTCAGTTCTATATCATTGAGTATTCCGATTTTGAATGTCAGTACTGCAAACAACATTTCCCAATCGTTATGGATCTCGTGGATTCATCACAAGGGAATATTGCGATGGTTTTCAAACATGTTCCTGTTCACGGGCAGGCTTCCCGTACTGAAGCTTTAGCAGCGGAGTGTGCTGTTGAGCAGGGAGGAAATCCATCTTTCTTCCAGTTATCTAAAGCGTTATTCCGCTACAGCCAATCTGACGGGCACGGTCTTAGCGCACCGCTAGACCAAATCGCCCGCGAAACTGGTTTAGACCCGAACCGCTTACTTGAATGTATCAATGCGGCCAGGCCGTCCAGCAAGATAGCCGACGACGTTCGTGAAGCAGGTCAGCTTGGTATCCAAAAGACCCCTACAAACATTGTTGTCTACGGTGATAAGTCAGCCATTGTTCAGGGCGCAGTAGATGGAGCAGGCCTTATGCAAATGATGGCTCAGCTTGCAGGCTCTGGTCAGAAATAGGCGCATTTTGTCGTCAATAAATCTGAAAAAATTCATATGAGAGGTCATCATGGAACCTGTTTATATTTCTCACTCGATTGACGAACCACCAAAGTTATTTTTTTGGTCGATTGATGAAGCCATGCCATTTTTCGTTGCTCTCGCGGTTGGGATTATCACTGGACGATTATTACCGATGATAATTCTGGGTGTTGTAGTTTCACGTGTTTATGGCGGTTTTCTGGCGCGAGCTTCTGAGAAATATTTTATGCACCTCTGTTACTGGAAATTCGGAGTCACATTCGGTGGTGGCACTTTTGTACCTGAATCCTTCGACCGGGAGTTTATTGTATGAATATCCATAATTTCAAAAAAGGGTTAGTTGGACTTCAGTTAGAAAACAAAAGTTTCAAGTTAATCTCTGCCTCAATGATTCTGGCAAACCTTGTACTTGGTTATGCTCTGTTAGCCAAAACACAACCCATCACTATTATTCCGCCAAACCTTACAGAAACAGCCTGGCTGGATGAAAAAGCCGCCAGCAGCTCTTATATGAAGGCATGGGCGTTATATATAGCCGACAGTTTTGGAAATGCTAACCCAGCCACTTTAGATCTACTCAAGAATTCTATCGGCCCGTTTCTTGACGCTTCAATTTACACAAAAGTTATGAAAGCAATGGACGACCAGATTGACCAAATTAAGCGCGACCGAATCTCGCTTTCTTTTAATCCGGTCGGGGTTATCACCGACCCGTTAGCAGTTGGTACTTTTTATGTCACCGGTAACCAAACTCTCGAAGGTATCACCGGCAAACCATCGACCACGCCAGTCTATTACGAGATTACTGTTAACGTAAAAGGCTACCGGCCCATTATTACGTTCATTGAGATAAAGAGTGGCAAACCGTTGCTGCCAAGTGAAGAAGATAAACACAAAGGTCAAAGGCAGAAATCTTCGGCAGCTCGAACTTCCTGACAGAATTTCGTTAGTTGATTTAACCGAGATATAAATCTTTAAGCGAGAGATTAATAAATCAGCAATCAGTAAACAAAACGGATGTGCCGAAATGAATTTTCTGATTGGTAATAGCCAATTTAAAAATGAACGTAGTGTTGCCACTTATCGGGGGGCTAAATGTTGAATAGTAAACGCATAATTATCCTGTTGCTTACCGCGTCGTCCACATTAGCGACCCATAGCGTAACGGCGGGCGAAATGTCTGTTGATCAAGGCATGGTATTTGAGCAGCCTGATGCGCAGTCGCAACCCAAAGTCACTGCAAAACTCGCCTCTCGACCAGCATCCTCAACTCAGGCAATGCTCAGCACAGAAACACGCCCATATCCTGACAACTATACACCACCAGCAAGTAACTCTATCAATGGCGGGAGTGAACCAGCTATTGATGGCCGTAATATTCAACCAGTACCTGCTGCAATTGCCAGTCCCGTTCCACTCACAAAAGAAGTCATTCCTTCTCGGCTGGAATATATCGTTGCGCCTGGCGTGAACACCCTCGTACCGATTTCGATTAACCAGATCAACCGGCTTGTTACACCGTTTGAACACCCTGTAGTGCAGAAAGTTAAACAGGAGGGTGTAACTGTAAATGTAAAAGATAACGCTCTCTACGTTTCCACCTCAGACAGTAACCCGGCAAGTCTCTATATCAGTGAGAAAGGTGACGAAAGTGTAGCGATCTCCGTGTCGTTAGTACCTCAGAAAATTGCACCGGTGCAAGCCACTCTCATGCTTTCACGAAAGCTGAACAACACGAGTACTTCTGGTGTTATGCCTGCGGCATATAACAACTATGGTGGAAGCGAAGTCAAAGCCAGGCGATGGGAACAGAAAGATAATTACATCGAGACGATTCGCAACATAATGCGAACCATCGCGCTTGGGGACATTCCACCCGGATACTCTCTGGGAAATCTCTCTTCAGGAGTTGGTATCCCGAACTGTAATTTCCGCACGGGTACTGACCAGGATCAGATTCGCTACTCCTTTGCAAATGGCCAGTATCTTCAGGGTAGTCAATTCAGTGTCATCATCGGCGTTGCACAAAACACTGGTTCATCAACAGTAATGGTTGATGAATCACTCTGCACCCATCCTCAGCTTGCAGCAAGAGCACTATGGAGTCGCAACACTCTCCAGCCTGGCCAGCGAACTGAAGCTTACTTCGTTATCCGCAACATCCAGCCAAACGAACAAGCTAACGATTCCATGCGCCCTAAACTCGCGGAGTAAAATCATGCTTATCCCCTTAAAAGAGAAATGGGCCTCAATTTCAGCAAAGCATAAAAAATGGGTTTTATGGGCTGGCGTATTTACTTTCGCCGTTCTTTTTTTGCTCTTGGTTATACCCGACTCAGCTGGCCCCCGAAATCGAGCGCCACAAGAAAAAGTGATTGCCAGCGTCCTTACCGATGGTGATACCAATGGAGTTAGCCAGAATGCTATTGCGGCGCGAATTCGCGCACTCGACAAGACCATTAAAGAGCAAGGTCAACTGATTAAAACGTTAACCGAGAAATATGGTGCTGATCAGACAGCTCAGCGTCTTAGCAATCTGGAGAACAACCAGAAAAAATCAGGCGCTGAGGTTGCAGCTATTAAGAAACGCGTTGATACCGTCTCTAACCCTGTGCCTTACTCACAACAGTCTCGCGGAGCGACACCACTGGCTGGAAACGGCCAACGTAACGTCCCTACTCTGTATAAACCTGAAGAGATATCTGCCCCTTCAGTTGCGCCAAGAAACTCAGGAAGTTTCAATAACGGGAAAACATTACAGCGCGTATACGAAGATGCGGCCCCCCCTGTCGTACCGGAACCCGCAGCAAACCAGCGTCAGCAGAAAGGGAAGGATGGCAAAGCAGTACCAAGCCAGGCAACTCCTGAAATCATCACTGTACAGGAAGATATTGAAGCCGCACCCGTTGCTGACGAAGATGATAACCCCGAGAACCAGACCTACCTTCCTGCAACGTCGATCATAAGTACTGTTTTGATTGCGGGGATGGATGCACCAACATCTCGTGATGCACGAAAAGACCCTTATCCGGCGCTGGCCAGGGTGAAAAAGGATGCAATTCTCCCAAACCGTTTCCGTGCAGATATACGTGAATGCGGAATGCTTGCAGCTGGGTTCGGTGATTTGTCCTCCGAAAGAGCTTATTTCAGATCGGAAGTCATAACGTGCATTCGGGATGACGGTGCAGTTTTTGAAGCCCCACTCGTAGCCTACGCTGTTGGTGAAGATGGTAAATCAGGTGTTCGTGGTCGACTGGTTACCAAACAAGGGCAATACCTGGCACGAGCCCTGACCGCTGGCTTCCTACAGGCTGCATCTCAGCTCTTTAACGTACAGAGTATTCCGACAATCAGTATTAAACGCGATGGAGATAGTAGTGACGCTACTCCTTACCAGCAGGTTATGAGCTCTGACGCACTCCAGGGCGCAGCAGTTTCTGGCGTAGGTGGCGCATTGAATCGTCTTGCCGATTTCTATATGCAAATGGCCGGTGACCTTTTCCCTGTAATTGAAATTGATCCAGGCCGTAGTGTTGATTTTATTGTGCAAAAAGGGGTCATGCTGAAATTCACACGTGTTACTTCAAAAACTCAAACCGTTGGGGGCAAGAAATGATGACGAAGAAAATTGTATCGGCATTGTTTTTAGTTAGTGCCGGTTTTGCGATGTCGGGTTGCTCACTACTGGGCCAGAACGATGAATATGGATGCAAGGGAATGCCCAATTCGGTCACATGTATGAATGTCCGAGATGTGTATGCCCTGACCGATGGAGATGATTACCAGGAGCAGATTGACACCGCATCTGAAAACCAACTTTCGGGAAAGCCTGTGGAGGTTAAGCGGCTGCGCACTACAGCCGGGAACGGTGGACGGAATACTGCCGATGGTGGTCGATACGTCCCTGTGCCTGCTACTGCTGCTGATCCTCAACCCATCCGAACGCAATCTATCGTCATGCGGGTGCTGGTTGACCCCTATGAGACCGCAGATGGAGACCTTAACGTCCCTGGCTACGTCTATACCGAGATTGAGCCGCGTCGTTGGGAAGTCGGTGCAAGAAATAGTGCCACATCAACTGCTGTTATCAGACCAATGTCTGCACCGGTTGCCGCTGCTCCAGCACAATCCCAGGGTGAGACATCACAACCTCCTCAGAAAGGGAGTTACATTAAATAATTGTCCAGTAGTACCGGTATACCGGTACTACTTTTTTCATGTGCTGTATTCCTTGGTCGTCTTTTTAATACCCATCACTGAAAAGGTAAGCACATGAAACAAAAGTCATTATATATTGCTATTGTTCTGGCACTTCATTGTGCTGTAGCCGTGGCAGATAACTCAATCGATAGCACCCAAATTGACGAAGTTACTGTAAATGGTGATGGCAATAACATTTCAGGGCTAACACCCTGTGCAACCCCATCAAACTGTAAATCACCACTCGGCAACTCAAGTGTTTCAGGGAATAACAACACAATTACTTCGTTAACAAACTATATTATTACCGGAAGCAATAATGACTTATCATTTAGTTACGACCCAAGCCAATTCTGGAATGACTACGCCAATAGTTTCAATGTTTACGGGAATAATAATACTGGCACTGGTCTTTTTGATTTGAATCTGGTTGGGAGTGACAATAAAGTTCTAGGACAAAACCTTGCCGTTATGGGTTATAGCAATAACGTTTCAGGAAGTGCATTGCAAGTAATAGGCTCTTATAACGAACTGGATATGGTAGGTATGGGAGCAATTCTTGGTTCCAGAAACACTGCTACTAATTACGCTGGTTCTATAATGGGTACATTCAATACGGTGAGTGGTGGTTCCTACGCTTTGACTATCGGTTCCTTAAACAATATTACAGCTGCACCGATTAATGACCCCTCTGCTGTTTTTAAATTTGGCAACATCACAATCGGCACAATTAATACCATTGATTCCGACGAATCGATCGTGCTTGGCAACTACAATACTGTATCCGATGATAACGCAATTGTTATTGGTAATTATGCTTCTGCTTCAAATGGAGGTATTTCCATTGGGAACGGTTCATTCTCCAATAGTGCTGATACCGTATCGTTTGGTTCAGCTACGGTACAAAGAACACTGACTAATGTTGCTGATGGTTCCAGCCGGTATGATGCGGTGAACTATGGTCAGCTCATGAATTCCGTTAGTTCACTTCAGGCGTACACTGATAGTGCCATCAGTTCGTACCTTTCATCCATTGGCTCTGGCTCTAACACAACGCCACCTACTACAGGCGGAAATAACAATAACGGTACGGACGGCAGCGGGACAGGAAGTGGTACAGGGTCTGGTAGCAGTAACGACAATAGCCAGACTGCCACGGATACTAATACTTATACCGACGAGCGTGAAGTGTCGATCAACGCTCGTACCGACAGTCTAATTGCAACTGAAAGCGCATCCCGAGTTGCTGGCGATGCTCAAACTCTTGTAAGTGCAAACAGTCATACGGATGCCCGTGAATCTGTCATCAACTCAAGGACTGATTTCCTTGTCGATACTGAGCGCCAGTCACGGATTGATGGTGACCGACAGACCTTGGCTTCAGCTAATAGCTACACAAACCAGAAGTTCTCTGACCTTAAAAAGACGGTTGACCGTAATGATAAAAGAGCAAAAGCAGGCTCAGCAAGCGCAATTGCTATCGCTTCAATTCCCTTCCTCAATAACGTGTCGGGTTTTGGCATGGCGATGGGCGCGTACCGAGACCAGGGGGCAATTTCGGGAGGAGCGAATTACGCTATCAATGAAAAAGTAAACGTCCGCTTTAGCATGTCGGCTGATACAGCCGGTGGTGTTGGAGCTGGTGCAGGATTTGCGGTTGGCTTCCAGTAATAATAAAGCATAAATAAAAAGCCACTTTTTTGTGGCTTTTTATTTGGACTAATTGAGTAATTAAAACCGATATTAACATTTCATCACTTCCTTTTTTTGGGGACAGTTTGCAGCCCTTTTCCCTGCGGCAAAATAAATCAATATGTGAAAATGAAACCTCTCTCATTTGGAGCGGTTACTATGAACTTTATCAAACATGTCGCGACTGCGGCACTTTTGGTGGCACTTTCTGCATCAGCTTCTGTATTCGCCGATACAGTAAAAACAAACACCGGGAATATCGATACGATTTTCAATGAAAAAGCGTTCAAGAACATTCCTCAGAATTCGCAGGAAGTAAAACGTTTTGTCGTCCCTACTAACGGCATCATCGCACTAGAGATTGATGGGAAAGTTAATTTGCTGTCTTCTAATGGCCGCTTCGTTATACAGGGAACGCTCTATGACACATGGGCTAAAAAGCCTCTGACCACCATGAGCGAAATAACCAAGAACGCCAGCATCATTCCGATGAAAGAGCTGAACCTAAATATCGCGGACTTGCGCCCAGCCGTATGGGGCGATGGGCCTAAAAAGGTCATGATATTTACCGCACCTGGTTGTGAAGCCTGTGCAGCCCCACTTTCAGCACTTGCTGACCTCGACCCGAAAGAATTCACCGTTAGCGTTCTGTCGCTCGGAGCTCTGGGCCCGGCAAGCCAGCAGCGAAATATTGAATTGTATTGTGCATCCGACCGCTACCGCGCAGACCGCGCAATTATCAGCGGAAATTCCACTCAGAAATTCGACCAGGTAAAGAACTGCGATATGCAGGCTCTGGCTCGACGTGAAGTTACGGCTCAGATACTAGGTGTCAGCATGATCCCTTTCATTGTGCGTGATGACGGCTCCTACGTACTCGGCTCACCAAAACAAGGCCTCAAAAACTTTATCGAGAACAAGTAACACTTTCTTGGGAATCCTGGAGGCATTATGAGTGAATCTTTAATTTTTCAGCGACTCAAAAACCTGAAGCGTTTTTCTGACTTGTGTCCTGTACGTGCATATGACGAATCCAATCATTTGTTTATGTGCGACAACAAATATGTTGGTTTCGGATTTGTTTGTCGTCCCTTAAGCGGGACAACCGGCAAGGAGATGACTAACCTTCAAACGTTGCTGTCTTCCAACTTCCCCGCCAAAACTATCGTTCAGTTTGACCTGGTTGCAAGCCCAAACATCGTACAGAAAATTAACCGGATGGACGTATTGCGTATGGATTGCCGGGACGCAATCCTGCGTAACGCAATTTATAACCGCTCTAAATTCCTTTTGAAAAGCACCGAAACGCCGATGAAGCGAACCGGGACTCGCGTCCGAAATTGTGTGCTTCTCATTACAGTAAAAATTCCGATCAAATATAACTATGAAATGCGTGAAGAAGAATTCAATCACGTTAACGAGCTGCGGAATGTGTTCGAAACGACGCTGAGCATCACTGGTTTGTGTCCCGGTGCATTGACGCGTGAAAGTTACATCGATGTTCTGAGCTCCATTTGCAACCAGGGTGAAAGCGCCTCCTGGAGAGACCGGACGCCGGTACAGCCACAAGAAGACAAGTACATTTCAGAACAGTTAGTCGACCACGATCGCATGTTTTTCATTAAGAAAGACTATTGCGGTTTTGGTGATCCGACAGATTCCGAGCTTCGTGGAGAAGCACCTACACCGACAACGTTTGTGAAAACATTGAGTGCGCGAAAATTCCCGAAAAGATTCTTTCCCGGGCAAGCGCAATACTTTCTCGGCGATATGATGAGTGGTGTTACTGGAATTAAATCATCCTGCATCATCTCAATGAGCCTGATTTTCTTTGATCAGCAAAGTGAAAAAACTAAATTCACCTCGAAACGTAACTGGGTTGTTCAGCAAACCAGTGGCCCATTAATTAAGTGGGTTCCATCACTCATAAACTTGCGTGAGGGCTTCGATCTTCTTAGCGAAAAAGTTGATAACAACGACCCAATTTGCAAAGCCAAATTTACGGTATCAATCTTCTCTAACTCAAAAGATGGCGTGTTACGCGCTGCTCAGGAAGCTGCAAGTTATCTGAACACCTATCAGTTTAAGATGATCCCAGATACCTACTATGTTGCGCCAATTTTCCTGTCAGCTCTGCCAATGTTTAACGAAGCATCAGCAGAAAAGTCCATTGGCCGATATCGAACAATGGCACTCAGTGAAGCGATGGTACTTTCACCTCTCTATGCAGATTGGCAAGGTACAGAC
This sequence comes from Enterobacter cloacae complex sp. 2024EL-00214, assembly GCF_043945575.1. Lineage (NCBI taxonomy): Bacteria > Pseudomonadati > Pseudomonadota > Gammaproteobacteria > Enterobacterales > Enterobacteriaceae > Enterobacter > Enterobacter cloacae complex sp. 2024EL-00214. The sequence continues at coordinate 32,407 of NZ_JBIMRC010000028.1, forward strand.
AAACCCGCCTTAATGCTGACATCGCGCTCTGGCCAGATCCAATCACTGGACTTGTTTGATTCTGATACTAACTATAACGCCTGTATCGCAGCTGAGTCGGGGTCGGGTAAGTCATTCCTGACAAACTACATTATCACCGCCTACAGAAGCCTCGGGGCTAAAGTCTGGTGTATTGATGTAGGTGACTCGTACAAAAATATCTGTGAGACCTACCAGGGCGATTATCTCGACTTCAATCCCAAAACCAGGCCATGTCTTAACTTCTTCGAACTGATCGAAGACTATTTCGGTGAGTCTGAAGATGATGACTCCAGTGGCGGTGAAGAAGATCTGATCATCGGATTGTTATCGGTGATGGCAGCTCCTAAAGAAGGTCTGAATTCATTCGAAGAGTCTCGACTTAAACAACATGTAGCTGATCTTGTCCGTGTACACAAGAAGCTGACCACCGTTGATATGGTTGCTGATTCACTGCTGAAAGATGAAGATAAAGACATTAAACGTATTGGCCATCAGCTCTATCCGTTCACGAGTGCGGGCCAGTACGGGAAGTACTTTGTTGGTAAGAACAATATCGACTTCAAAAATCCGTTCACTGTACTTGAACTTTCCCGACTGGAAAGTTCAGAACACCTTAAACAGGTTGTCCTCCTTCAGCTGATTTATCAAATCCAGCAGGACATGTTCATGGGCGACCGTAGCCAGATGAAGCTGGTCATTATCGATGAGGCCTGGGCATTGTTATCAGGAAATATCGGGGCGTTCATCGAGAAAGGTTATCGCCGGTTCCGTAAATATAACGGAGCTGCAATTACCATCACCCAGTCTATCAACGATATTTACAAAGATAGTATCGGGAAATCGATCGCAGATAACTCAGCCTTTATGCTCTTGCTGGGGCAAAGTGAATCCGCAGTGAACGAAGCTGAAGCAAATAAACGTCTGGCGCTGGACGAGGCTGGTTACCGGTTCCTTAAAACCGTTCGTTCCACGAAAGGTGTCTACTCAGAAATCTTTGTCATTTCTAAAGCGGGCCAGGGTATTTGCAGACTTGTGGTTGACCCATTCAGCTTACTTCTCTATTCGACTGACCCGAAAGACGTTGCCGCGATCAAAGACAGAAAGTCCCGGGGGATCAATACCGAAGAGGCTATCAACGAAATTCTGGTTGAGCGGGGGTTAGCCGCATGATTAAAACCGCTGCAATTGCGCTGCTTTTTGGTTTCATCGGAGCCGCCCTTTTTGGGCGGTTATTCCCACCAGCCTCGCCCTATGACTATGTTGCAGTCATCAACTTTATGGACGATAAAGGTCAACCGTTAGGTGAAGCCCAGTCAAGGCTGGTATTAGCCCGCGCTGAGAAACTGTCAGAGGCGGGGTATCTTGTGCTCAATGCCTCAGCCCTTTATAGCTACCCTACGGGGCTCAAGATCCCCCAGACCATCAACACTCAGCAATAGCGGTGGGCGAATGAATACACCCAAATCAGTATGGAGCTTAATATTTCGTAAAAAGCGAAGCTGGAGGCAACATATTGTTTTCAGCATCGTTGTTATTTTCTTAACCGCACCGCTGACGCTATACGTGCTTAACCGGTATGAGATTGGTATCGATCCACAAAATAACCAATGTCTTCCTCCGTACCGAATATATCTCGTCGATAAAATGGACAAATCAATCGTCAAAGGGAAAATTTACGCCTTTCATTCTGAGCTAATGCAACCATATGGCAAAGGGCTGAAAATTGTTGATGGCATTGCGGGAGACACAGTCTCCGTTGATCCCGAAGAGACTGCAATTAACGGCTCTATGGTCGGTGAGGGACTGGCATTAGCAGCAGAATCTGGCCATACCGAACAGGAGCTAACGCGTAGTGGTGTCGTACCGAATGGTCGCCTGTGGATGATGGGGCGCACCAGATACAGTTTTGATTCCAGGTACTGGGGATCATTAGACGAGTCACAAATTATAGGCCGAGCGTATCCATTATGGTAAAAAAAACACCTTTTCGACTTTCGATATTGGCATTTGTAACCGCTGTTGTTTTCACTCCAGTCTGGGCCGAAAACACTGGTATCTATTTAAGTGATCTGCCGTCAAGACCGGTATCCAACTTAGATAATATTCCGACAAGACCGGCTAATAACTACTCAGTCACTGACATTCAAAAAGCTAAGCGTCAATTATCTGCAACTGAAATGAAAGATATTGACAGTCTCATAAAAGCGGCTCGTGATAATCAAAATGCCACTGCCGACCGCGCTACTGACACGGTTAAAGATAATCGAAAAATGATGGGTGAAATGCCCGAGTATAAAAATACAGATGAACTAGTCGATGATGCGGTAAGAGGAGCGTTAGCAAAGTCTGATATGACTAACGAGAAACAAAATAAGCCAGCCGGTGATTTTATTTATATTCTCGTCTCCGCGTCTCTCAGCGATGCTGAAATCACCGACATTCTCAAGTTATACGATGGACGCACGGATATCGCTCTGGTTGTCCAGGGGGCAAAAGATAAAAAGAACCTGCTTGATGAACTTACCCACTGGCAGAAACTTTCCTTCGACTCCAAGTCTTCTCTGGCCGTAAACCTCGATCCAACTGTATTCAAAAACTACAACGTTAGTTCTGTACCGACCATTATCCATGAAAAAGATGGTGAGCTGGTGGCCAGGGTGACAGGCATCTATGACATCGCGTACCTGAAAGACAAGACCGGCGACCTTGGTGTGGCCGGGCCCGCTGTTGGGGTCGTAGAGAAGAACCTTATTGATGAACTACAGGAGAGTGTCGCTAAACTCGATTTTGATGGCATGAAGAAAAAGGCCATTGATAACTACTGGCCCCGCCAGGTTTTCCAGGAATTCCCGGAAGCGACAAAGCGAGCTACCAGAACCATCGATCCGACGGTCATTATCCCTCAAAACATTACTTCACCTAACGGCGATATCGTTGCAAAACGGGGGCGATTTAACCCGCTAACTGTGATGCCATTTACCATCAAGCTAATCTTTTTCGATGCACGTGAAGAATGGCAACGCCAGTTCGCCAGGTATCAGTTTGAACATACACCAGCCTCCCTCACGCCAATACTGGTCACGACAAACGTGTATGGTGATGGCTGGCAGACCTTCCGTGACACCAAGAAAGAATACGGTGACTTCGCAAGGCTATACATGATTCAGCCAGGCATGGCCGAACATTATGGTTTGATAAACGTGCCCAGCGTTGTGACAGCCGACAGTAAGCGATTCATTAATGATGAATATTCACGCAAAGATTTTGAGGAGCTGAAATGAAAAAAATTCTCTCAGTTCTGAAATCACCCAAGACCCTGGTGCTCGCATGTCTGGCTTTTACTATGCCGGTTTTTGCGGCTGACGTTTCATCACCCGTACAGAACAAGGTCTGTCATGATAACCAAGTCTTATCAGCGAAACTCATTACGGATGTTTGCTGGAACTGTATTTTCCCGATAAAGCTTGCCGGTATTAATCTGTCGATGACAGGTACTGCACCTGACAATGCAGCATCAGGGACAGTATGTGCCTGTAAGGATGGATTGAACGTCTATCACCCGGGTGTATTGACCGCGATGTGGGAACCGAGAAAGCTCATCGAGTTAACGAGAACACCCGGGTGCATGTCATCCCTAGGAGGGGTAACACTCGACCTTGGTAATGATTTGCAGTTTGGCCCGCAGACCGATGGAGCAGCCGAGGAACAGCGGGAGCGTTTCTCAATAAGTTTCTACAACGCACATATGTATGCTATGCCGTTATTAAGAATGTTGGATATGTATCTACCCGGTCAATGTAATGCCGACCCATACAGCGATTTTGATATCATTAATTTCACGGAGATTGACCCGACCTGGAATAATACGATGCTGGCATTCTTCCAGAACCCGGAATCAGCAGCTGTGGCTAACGTGATAGCAATGCAGGCTTGCGCCGGTGAAGCAGCGGCACAATTTGCAGGTAAACAGCCAATAGACTCACTTTGGTGGTGTGCCGGTTCCTGGGGTGGGCAGTATCCTTTAACTGGATCGGTACGGAGTATGGATGCCCCCAGAACAACCAGCCTGGTCGGGATCCGTATGCTGGCCGCAGAACATCGTCGTGGACTGGCCTACCGTTCGATGGGAAACGATACTGTTTGTCGCTCCAAGATTTACCCAACGTTGCCAAAGCAACAGTACAAATTGAATATGTTCTACCCTACCCCGGAGACAAAAAACAGTCATGAGGTCGGTGAGTCCCCATACCAATGGCAAGGTGGGCCTTTCCGTTATCCAACCGGTAAAGGCCAGGACAGCACCTACATGATTTTCCAGTGGGTAGATTGTTGCCGCACAATGTAATAAAAAAACCCTGCAATGCAGGGTTTTTAATTTCTGTTTTTCGTTGAATTAAGCCTGCCGTTTAATGGCCTCATTCTGATCATCATTCGCTTCATTACTGGCATCCTGCAACACCTTTGTTTCCTGGTCTACCTGGGTAGGTTCTGTCTCAGTGCTTCCAGCCAATTCTTTTTCAGCGGCCCGGCCATTGGCCTGATTAAGCTCATCAGCAGATGCCTGCGCGTGACGTTTGAGTGATGCTGCCAGATCACGAATGAGATTATGAAGACGAGACTTAAACTCCTCGACCTCATCCTGATTAAAACAGTTATTTAACCAGAGGGTATCGATGATCTGGTGCAATTTATCAAAGTTCTGAATAATGCGGATAACCCGCAGCGCTTGCGGCGTTCTGATGCGAACCTCATGTTCTTTTGGATGGGTATACCCGACTTCATTGAGGCTGCTGCGTTCTTCTTCTTCTTTTACCGCACGGTTCAGAATAGCAATGTTATTTTCCAGTTCTTTCTCAGGCATGTCGATTACTTCGTTAACCGCCTTCAGTGTACGTTCAATCGCACCACTGTATTTAGTGCCAAGCCGTTCAAGGGCTCGGCTGTTATTGGTCAGATTGAAGAGAGCCTGGGAGATAATGTTAAAATTACGGGACTGTACCCGAATACCTTCCTGGGTGTGAAGAGTAAATTTCACGACAGCTTCAGGATTGGAATATTCGACACGAGAGTTAGGGGTTCGGTTATCCTGAGCCCCACTCTTTTTAGCTTGTTTTACGGTTTGTACCGGTGCTTTAGCCATAACAGAACCTCGGAGTTAATTTGTATGCCAATTGATTAGGCCAAAACTCAGGATAGTTGTCATTGAAAAATGGCTGCAATATGACCATGAAAAACCGACTTGAAAAATTAAACCAATATGCTTAAATGAATAAGAACCGAGCTGACGGACATCAGCACAACTTCCTAGTTAATTTCGCGCTCAACCAGCGCCCACCGGATGACCTCCTCCCGGGTTAACTACGCCTTCTACAGGCCCGAGCATCTCTGATGTGTTTAGGTTAAACCTGACATGTCTCTTTGCTTACCCAAACGGGTATTTTGGTTCTCAATCCCAAACAAAAAAAATTGTTAATCCTTTTAACTCCAGCGAATCAACAGATGTGCAGTTTTGTGTACATCCGTTTAGTTTACCTTTTAGGTAGCTAAATTTTCGCATTCTAAATTTATAGGTGATCTATGTCTGACCCAATCTCATTAATGGCAGGTATCGTATTTTTTGGTGCTGTGTATTACCGTGCCGAATATATCAGATTCCTTGGCCCAATCTGGCTGGCAATTTTTATAACGGAACGCGGTTTACTGTTCACTGGTCTCGGTTTTGTTACCGCGACTGTATGTGTAGTTGTTGCTTTACTCGTTATTTATAATTCATTCTTTACCAAGTCTGGGAAAAAATCTAATGAAGCAACTAATGGAAACATGGTTGAAGGTGTTTCTCGGGCTGGGTCAAATAATGACAAAGCCAAATATGCAAACCATCGTTTTGAAGGAAAGCTTGTTTACCACGGTCTCGAAAACTGGAAACACGATCCTAATAACGATAAATCGTATTTAGTCACAATACGTAGTGGTGGGAAAGACCATGAAATTTGGGCTGTTGGGCTCAAAAATGCTGTTGAGACTTGTGGAGCACAAGTTGGTGATATTGTTTCAGTCTGGAAAGAGTCTGAAGTAAGAACCGACAAAGCACAAGTGTTTGACGAAAGCGGTAAGGTTACAGGGTATCGTACTCTCCTTAACGAAAAACGTCGCGGCATTTGGGTTATGCAAGTACTCGCCGAAAGCTAAAATATTCTTAATTCAGGCTATAAGCCTTAACTTTTTAATCTTTTAAATATATGAGGTATATTATGACAATTGTCTATGGTAGTAGCATTGAGCCGGGTGGTATGGAACTGGATGATTACACAATGATTGCAGAGTGTGAAAATTGTGGGAAAGACTGCCGACATCGGATTTATGAAGACTGTGTTGCAGGGGCAATAAACCAGAGATTCTCTTATACGTGTAATCACTGCGGTTATCATTCCTGTAACGCTGAAGTATGTGACGTATGCGATAGCATCGAATGCGAAGAACATGCTGGTCGTTATCAGTCTAATATTTTCTTCGAAATGCATGAGCTCATTGAGCTCATGAAAATAGAGGGAGATATACTGGCAATCAGAGCAAAAATCAATGTAGGCGCTCACGACTTTGGAGATCTTTCAAAGTTAGATGATTGCCTGCATAGGCTCACCTTTCCAGGTTACTATGAACGGCGAAATACTGATCTCTATAAAGAGATATCAGATGCTTCAACCGACATGGCAATCCAAACATGGAAGCGTCTGGAACGCTTGTTATGCTAAACCTCCCTATAAAAACCCAGCGAAAGCTGGGTTTTTTTCTTTTCTGGATTGACCAACCAAACGTCGTATCATAATCTTATATCGCGGGCATCCCGCTTAACTTCTTTTAACACTCTTTATTTCGGCAACGCGCCATCCCTGAATGAATAAGTTCATTCGCACGGCTTCCCTACGCCCATAGAATTCGACACACGGTGCATCATGCATCGTGTTTTCTGCGCCGTCGAAAAAGGTGTTTTTCCTCTTGTTGAGGATACAGTGAGTCCAGCACTCTAACTGGATGCTTCACAAATCTTTCTAATTTTTGTGCCTATAGCACTAAATCATTTTAACTTTTTTAATTTAAAAATTTATGAGGTATAAACTATGCAATCCAGAGCAAAGGGTATTGTTGCGATAGAACCTAAATATGTGCCTGCATCTAACAATGCAGATTCATATATTTATTTCCGTTTGCGCTGTGACATGTCCATTAGCGGCAAGTCTCAGACCGAGTTCTATTCGATAAAAGCATTTGGTAAAGTCGCGGATTTTCTACGCGATAATATTCAAATGAATACCGAACTGTATATCGAAGCATTAGGGAAGGTGCGAACAAGTTCCTGATATGAGATCATCATATTCATCCGGAGCGCATCCCAGAGGGACATCATGAGCCATCAACTCACCTTCGCCGATAGTGAATTCAGCACTAAGCGCCGTCAGA
>NZ_JBIMRC010000029.1:0-35842 GCF_043945575.1 Enterobacter cloacae complex sp. 2024EL-00214
ATGGTGGAAAAAATAGCCTAAATAGGCTGATTCGATGTGTTTGCGGGAAAAAAATCGGCCCAGATCCGCGAAATTTTAATCAGCGAGTCAGCTTGGGAAGAAATGACCTGCTTATTCGCACCTTCCCAAGCTTGAAAGCCAGGAGCGTCAGAGCCCCTGTATTTTCAGGATTCTGAAGTGGGCTGCCTCTACCCCAGCGGGTAATCCTTTTTTCATTCCGGGTTTTACCAAAATGACGGCTGTTATAATAAATTGCCCGGGCTTCGCTGTCAGGGCAATCATGCGATGACACATGTGCGGTGAGAAAAACCGAAGGGTTCAGTTCACGGGTATGGTTGATAGACGGAAAGAGTTTTTCAACGATACCTGAAGGGATATAAAGCCCTACCTGGTGACCACCTGTTGCGCCGGTATCGTTGGCGGAAAGGCGTTTGATGTAGACGAAGTAATTCTCACATGCGATCTCAAGTAGCCAGTTGTGGAAAACCGACATAAGCATCCCCTGTTACCCTGAAACTCTACTCACCATTTTTTCATAATTATATACAAACAGCCAGAAAGGCTGTTACAGGGGTCAGTTTGGATATAGAGAATTATTGTACGGTAAGCCTGTTTTTTGAACAGGCTTACCTGTAGCAATAGGGTACACCCTGACGCCATAATAAAAACGTGACGGTACACGATGAATGACATAACCTATATGCGATAGAATAAATGCAATAACCTAAAAGCGATAATGCGGTGAAAAAATGTTCATCAGAGCTTATTTGAGAGCGTCGACGGAAGATCAGTTTGCCGATCGAGCAAAAGATATGCTGGAGCAGTTCGTTCAGGAACGAGGGTATAAAATAGCCAGTTACTACCGGGAGAATATCAGCGGAACAAAACTCGACCGCCCGGAGCTGGGACGCCTGCTAATGGACAGTCACCACAATGATATTTTACTTGTCGAGCAGATAGACCGTCTGACCCGTCTGAGCAACAGCGACTGGATGACGCTGAAAAAGCAGATTGAGCAACATGAACTGCGGATCGTCAGTCTTGACGTCCCAACTTCATGGCAGGCTCTGTCAGATAAAGATCCTTCACAGGCTGACCCGATAACCCGCGCAGTTATCACGGCGATCAACAATATGTTGATCGATCTGATGGCCGCAATGTCGCATAAGGACTGGCTGAGTCGTCGCCAGCGACAGCAACAGGGAATTGAGCGTGCTCATTCCCTGGGTAAATACCGGGGCAAGCAGGCAGACAGTGAACGACACCAGAAGGTGTTGTACTACCGACAGGTTAAGAAACTCAGTATACGGGAGACAGCAGAAGCAACCGGCTACAGTTCTTCTCAGGTTTGTCGGATACAGGCGCTTAATAAAATCACCGGTACTGATTGAATCAGCTTTAAGCTGGATCAATTCCCGCCTATACAACGTACTATCAAACTTATCATCTGAAATGCTATGCTCATCGTTATGTCAAGAATGACATAACGAATCAGAGAGGAATGCATGTCATCAGTTTCAAAAAGGAATGGAAAAGGTTTTTTCTCAGGCGCGGTAATTGGGGCTTTAGGAGGGCTGATTGGGCTCGGTGGGGCTGAGTTTCGCCTTCCCGTCCTGATCGGTAGTTTCAAAATACCCACCCTGGAAGCCGTCATCTTTAACAAAGCAATGAGCCTCGCTGTTGTCGCTATCGCTCTAATTTTCCGCACAAAATCGATAGCCACCGATCAGTTGGTAGAGCATCTTGATATTGTCATGAATTTACTGGCAGGAAGTCTTATTGGGGCATGGTGGGCCGCAGGCCGCGCCATTAAGATGTCCAGAATCTGGCTGGACAGAATCATTCTGCTCCTCCTTGTTTTACTGTCGTTCGTCATGTTCTCAGAAGCATGGCTACCACTGCACAGTATTTCCGGCGGGTTATTTCAACCCGGTATTGCCACAATTATTGCAGGTGTGATTTCAGGGTTCTTTATCGGGATAGTCGCAGCATTGCTCGGTGTGGCAGGCGGTGAGCTTCTGATCCCCACAATCGTTATCCTGTTCGGGGTTGATATCAAACTGGCCGGAAGCCTGTCATTGATGATTAGCCTGCCCACAATGATTGTTGGTTTTTCCCGTTATACAAATGCAGATGCTTTCCAGATTCTGAAAAAAGAAAGGCCGCTGTTTGTATGGATGGTCATCGGATCTGTGATTGGTGCGGCAATTGGCGGACTTCTGGTCGGCCTGTTCCCGGTTAAAGTACTTATGACTTTACTTGGGGTGATCCTTCTTATCTCCGCCATCAAAACGTTCAAACACACCCGGCAAAAATAATTTCGAGAAAGGTATCAGGATGAATAAAAAAGCGCTTATATCTGATTTTATTTTGGTCAGACCCCGAATTTACATTAATGACAACATCTCGCTGGGGCCGGGTAAAATCGATCTATTGCGCGCTATAGATGGGTTTCATTCCCTGTCAGCCGCCGCAAAAGATTTGGGTATACCCTATAAAAGGGCGTGGCTCCTGATTGATACGTTAAACAAAGGGATAGGTAAGCCCGTGGTCATCACGTCAACAGGCGGCAGCAAAGGTGGAGGCTCGGTTTTGACACCACTTGGCCAGAAGTTACTTAGCTGGTACGACAAAACAGAGGCCAACCTTAACGAGCAATCACAGCAGGACTTGCAGGATCTCGAGAAAATTATCTTCGGTGAGAGTTAACCCATTCGGCTCGGTCTTTGATCGGGCCATAACCGTACAAAAAATCATCTTAACGAATGGAAGGGACTTTCCCTGATTATGCGCCTGATTAACTCTTGTGCAATCATGGGGTACACATCGTCCCGGAGTAATTCGTTATGACTATCACGACTGTCGGTATCGATCTTGCTAAAAATGTGTTTGCTGTTCACGGTGTTGATCAGAATGGCAGAACTGTTCTGGTTAAACCTAAAGTTTCGCGTGCTGCTCTTCCTGAGTCCATTGCAGGTTTGCCTCCCTGTGTTATCGGGATGGAAGCATGCTCTGGGGCTCACTACTTGGCAAGGTTATTTCGGCAGTATGGTCATGAGCCACGTCTGATGGCCGCTAAATTTGTGTCTACTTACCGCATGGCCGGCAAATCAGGGAAGAATGATGCAGCTGATGCTCAGGCTATCTGTGAAGCGGTTCGTCGCCCACATATGCGATTTGTACCCGTGAAGGACGAAAGCCAGCAGGCGATGCAATGCAATGCTTACACCGCACCCGTCAGGGTTTCATAGAAGAGAAAACAGCAACGTATAATCGTCTGCGAGGATTGATATCTGAATTCGGTGTCATCGCGCCACAAAATACTGATGCCCTGCGCCACATAGTTTCTGTGCAGAAGAGCTCTTTACCGCTTCAGGTTCAGCAATGTGTTGATGATTTGCTGGAACACATTGAAGCTAACATCACTGAATATGACCGAATTTTGTCCCGCATGGCCAAAACAGATCATCGCAGTCAGCGGCTGATGGAGCTAAAGGGCGTTGGCCCCACAACTGCCTGTGCGCTGGTCGCCAGTATCGGTAATGCACATGATTTTAAAAATGGACGTCAACTGGCCGCCTGGCTGGGACTGACGCAATCACAATACAGCAGCGGCGGAAAGCCGAAGCTCGGCAGGATCACAAAAGCCGGTTATTCGTATCTGCGAACGCTCTTGGTACAGGGGGATCTTTCAGTGCTTATTGGCGCTGAGAAAAGGAATGACTCATTCAGCCGTTGGGTTTGTATGTTGGTTGAGCGCAGAAGGTACTGGCAGGCTGTTGTGGCCAACGTCTATTGACCATTCCCTGTGTGGGAACGCTCACGGTCAGTACTATTTCCACTGAGCTTGGCGATGGGAAACACTACGCCAGTAGTCGTGACTTCGCAGCGGCAACGGGGCTGCTTCCACGTGAGTACAGCACCGGTGGTCGAACAACTCTGTTGGGGATCAGCAAACGAGGCAACAAAAAGATCCGAATATTACTGGTCCAGTGCCCCAGAGTGTTCATACAAAAAACAAAAACTAGAACACCAGAAAGGCAAACTGGGCCAGGGAATTAATGTGCAGAAAAAGCAACTTTGTTGTGACCTGCGCACTCGCAAACAAGCTGGCCAGGATAGCCTGGGTGCTTACGACGCGACAACAGACGTTCGCGTCGTAAGTCTCTAACAATAAATTTTTAAACAATCACCTATCTGGTTTGCGAATGCTGATCATTGATGATACAAACGGCCGACCGGCCTGTTGAAGAACCTGTATATCGGAATGGCTCATCTGAAGCCGTATGATTTTTCTGAGGTTCATCAGGCGCAGAACTCATCGTGGCGCGATTCTGACGCTGGATAGATTTAAGCAAGCCAATGATATCGTCGAAAATCAGTGTTGCAAAAACGGGAGTGACCATAGATTCGATATCCAAACTGCCCCCAGCACAGCATTTGTAAGCAAGAATTTGCCGATACTCATGAGTTAAGTCTTTCCGTCGTGAAGTCTAGGTTACGGAGAATTCGTCAGCGGTTGCGCGAGGTGTTGATACGTAATTGCCAAGTGCACTTTGACTACAGTGGTCGGGCTTGTTACCACGCACCTCGGCGTGAGGATTACTGAAATCAATCTCGAAGAAAATTTCTGCATCCTTTTGCGAGTTCATTCGTCTTCAAGATAGTGGCTTCATCAGGAAGCTACGCGACTCACGAAGGAGATAGAGTAATGACACACGATGAATTCGAAGCGGCGATGGTCTTTCACGGCCATAAGTGTCCAGCAATGCCTTTAGGCTACCGTGCTGCGCAAGCAGCGATGAGAGCGCTCGGTGTGGAACGGGCAGAAGACAAGGAGCTGCATGTCATAGCAGAAACAGGGAAAGGCCATGCTGCGGGATGCTTTCTGGATGGCGTAATGTCGGCTACGGGATGCACCTACGGCAAGTCGAACATCGAGAAGCGCTATTACAACAAGATGGCTTTCACTCTGATAGACGTGAAGACCGGGCGCTCAGTACGTGTACGGCTAAAGGACGAGTTTTTCGGCAACATGCTCAACTCGCCTTTTGTTGCCCAACGCAAACAAGGCATAGCGCCACAGGATATTCCCGCCGAAGTCACTGACCCCCTGGTTAACAAGGTCATATCGATGCCGGAAGAAATGTTTCTCGATATCGGGCTAAAGAAGCCGTTTGAACTTCCACGCGGTAAAAGCTGCTTTGACACGGAACTATGCGCCAAATGTGGGGAACGTGTCTTTGTCGATAAACTGATCGACACGGAAGCGGGACGGCTTTGCATTCCTTGCCAGGAAAAACTGGCTGGACATACTGTATCCTCATTTTGCTAAGGAATTGAAATGCTTGCCATCGCTGCCGTTGCAACGTTTTTTCTAACCGCTATCATGGCCATGGCCGGAGTCGGAGCCGCTTTTATTCTGGTTCCGATCTTCTTGGCACTAGGGGTCGAAATTCATGCAGCGATGGCCACCGCCTTGCTTCTGAATGCCATATCGACGAGCGTGTCGACAACGACATTCATTCGCAAGCGTTTGGTCGAATGGCGGTTGGCACTCCCCATTTTGATTGTGGCCGTGGTTTTGTCGCCAATCGGGGTTCATGTCAGCCAAAGGTTAGACCGCCATTTTCTACTGTGGCTGTTCTCCGGTTTTCTTATTTTTGCCAGCCTCATGATGTTGTTGTACGCGCCAAAATCTTCTGGAATTCAGCGTAGTGCGCGAAGCCAGATGTTGAGTAGTTTGTCCCTTGGCGGTGTTGCGGGTTTTGTCGGTGGCCTGTTAGGGGTTGGAGGTGGCAGCATCATCGTCCCGGCACTCGTGGGGGCCGGGCTGGAACCCAAACGGGCGTCAGCAACCGCTTCTTTCGTGGTCGTGTTTGCTTCTCTGACCGGTTTCTTTGCCCACGCAACGCTTTCGGGAATGGATTATTCGCTGGTCGGTGCCACCGGTATCGCATCGGCGGGAGGGGCTGCATTTGGCGCGTGGTTAATGAGCGAAAAACTCAAAGGGCAACAGCTTAAATACATCATTGGATTCGTCCTGTTAGGGACCGCCGTCAAGATCATCTGGGGGCTTTTGTAAAATAAACGGAATCAAAATCATGTAAGCACACGATGGCCATATTCATGGCAACTCAACCGGAGCGAAGCTGTATTGGCCGCTCGTTGTTACGCTCGGATTTTCTGCCGTAGAGGTCTTCGCCGATTGGCAATCCAGCTCGTTGGGTTCTGTCGCATTAGCGTAGACAAGTCAGTAATTATTGCGCTGTCTATATTTTAGGCAACCAACAGGTAAAATTGTTCCGCCGGTGATAAAGGCTCTTCAGCGGGATGCTGATATTGCCCTTTACGTATCATATGCACTAACTCAATGCCCTCCATTATCGTCTGCGCTCGCCGAAATGATTTGAACCCCAGTATCTGTCGTATTCGGCGTTTGATATTCCGATGGTCCTGCTCAATCAGGTTGTTCAGGTATTTACTCTGCCTGATGGTGATGGTTTCTTCTTCAGGTTTACTGGCGTTGAGTGTGGCCAGCGCCGCCATGTTGGCACCGCTTTTATCGATGGTTACAACCTCAGTAGATTAGTCCCTATATTTCCAGACACTTTTTATCGCTTAACCCATTACTGGTTCGCCGCCGTAGATATTCCCGTGGCTAACGATACCCCAGTGCACTATGCGGATGCCATTCGTTGTAATGTTCGAAGGCCTCTGCAAAGTTCTTTACCGCTGTTAACCCGTCCGGCTTCGGTATGATGCTGATGTAATCCCGCTTCATCGTTTTCACGAAGCTCTCTGCCATCCCGTTGCTTTCCGGGCTACGTACCGCCGTATGTTTAGGCTCCAGTCCTACCTTCCCTGTATGCGCCGGCTTCAAGGGCGGTATTGCCGGTTTACGCTCAAGCAAACAGCGCATTCTTACGCATGATTCAGTATACGCGTTTGGCATTGATCACCGCCATGTCGTCCGTTTCTGATTGTCTGCGCAGCAGTGCCCACACCCGACGATAACCATACGTAGGCAGATCGCCGATAACGGTATGGATACGATCCAGAGCTTCAATATCATCAGGCTTGCGCTTGCGTCGACGCTCCTGCCAGTTCTTCGACCGACGAGCCATAGCATGCAGTTGCGCACGTGAGACCCGTAGCCAACAGCTGACAAGGCTTATTCGCCATCCTCCGGCAGCAAGGGCACGTGCGCTATCCACTTTTTTGTCGGCCATATTCAACGGCTTCTTTCAGCAGCTCGTTTTCCATGGTTTTCTTGCCCAGCAGGCGCTGTAGCTCTTTAATTTGCTTCATCGCAGATGCCTGTTCCGACGCGGGTATAACCTGTTCACCCACAGCAACGGCGGTGAGACTACCTTCCTGGTACTGCTTACGCCACAGGAACAGCTGACTGGCAGCAACACTATGCTGACGGGCAACCAGCAACACGGTCATACCGGGTTCAAAGCTCTGCTGAACAATGGCGATTTTTTCCTGAAGGCTGCGCCGTCTGCGCTTCTCCGGACCTAAAACATCAATCATCCGGACTCCAACGACTAGTCTAAAAACTAGTATTAAGACTATCACTAATTTAAGTGATACCAACTGTCTGGAGATTCATGGAGCCAGTCTACTCAGGCTCACCGTGGTGGCGAATGGCCTTGCGAAAGAAGCGTAAGGCAGCCGCAGCGTCGCGTCTGGCGGTCAACAGGAAGTCGACGGTCTGCCCCGCGGTATCAACCTCCCGGTACAGATATTTCCACTGGCCTTTGATTTTAATGTAAGTTTCGTCCATCCGCCACCGCCGACCTACATTACGCTTATACTGGCGGAACGACGGTGCCAGGCGCATAACCCAGCGATGAAGAGTGGAATGGTCAACGATAACGACGTGCTCCGTCATCATATCTTCGAGATTGCGCAGGCTGAGGGCGTAAGTCAGATACCAGCGAACACATTGAGCAATAACATCAATGGGATAGTGCAGGCGCTTAAAAGCTTTTCGTATCAGAAGCATGGGCAGGTAACATTATAAAAAAACAGTATGTTACCCGGCGACGTCTTAATGCGTCAGAACCAGATGAGGTGCCATGTGTATGGCACCTCATCTCTTATTGATTCATCGACTCCATAACCGCCTGCCAGGTTATAAAGCCACCACTCAGATTATATGTCCGGAAGCCGTGAGCCTGCAGAATACGGTATGCCACATGCCCGCGCAGACCACTCTGACAACCGATAAAAATCTCTTTATCTACAGGCAATTTTTCAAGATTCTCCCGCAGAGAATCCAGAGGGATGGATAGCGCATCAGGATATTCGCCAAATTGTTTCAGTTCTTCAGGAGAACGAATATCAACTAAACAATAACTGCCCGGTTCCCGTTGCAAAACATCGCTGACATGACATATGGCCGTATCTCCCCTGATGACATTTGCCGCCACCATACCGGCCTGGTTAACAACGTCCCTTGCACTGTTAAAAGGCGGGGCATAAGTCAGCTCAAGATGCTCGAGATCGTTGACGGTAAGTCCCGCGCGCTGCGCGACAGACAGAACATCGATGCGTTTATCAACCCCTTTTTTCCCTGACGCCTGGGCCCCCAGAATTTTACCGGTATCGGGGCTGAACAGCAGTTTCAGACTGATCATCGTAGCCCCAGGGTAGTAACCGGCATGATCAGCAGCATGGACGTAAACCTTCTCGTATCGGGTACCATGGGCTTTCAGTTGCTTTTCATTCGCACCGACGCTGCCAATACTCAGCGAAAATACCTTACAAATGGATGTCCCCTGACTGCCATGGTAAAGGCTGTGGTGATCAAGCATGTTATCAGCAGCAATGCGTCCCTGGCGGTTGGCGGGCCCAGCCAGAGGAATATTAGCGGGTTCCTGAAAGACAAGGTCAGGTGTTTCAACTGCATCCCCCACGGCGTAGATGTCAGGAATACTGGTCTGCATACAGGCATTGACGCTTATACCTCCCCGTTTACCCACTTCGAGCCCGGCTACTGTGGCAAGGCTGTTCTCAGGTTTTACCCCGATGGCGAGAATAACCATGTCGGTCTGCACAAAGCCACCGTCAGACAGTGCAACGCGGAATCCCGTTTCTGTCCGCAGCACCTCGGTGAGTGCCGTTCTGAGACGCAGATCCACGCCATGATTCCGGATTTCCTGATGCAGGGCTGATGCCATTTCAGGATCAACCGGAGCCATAACCTGTTCCTCCATCTCCAGCAGGGTAACACGGATCCCCCGTTCGCTCAGAGCCTCCATCACTTCAAGTCCGATGAATCCCCCCCCGACAAGCGTGGTGTGAGCGACGTTATGTTGCTCAATCCACGCCAGGATAGCATCCATGTCAGTAAGATTTCGGAGCGTAAAGACGCCCTCTTGCTGTAGCCCGGGCAAAGGAGGGACAACCGGCGCGGCTCCGGTACTGAGGAGTAGACGATCCCATACTTCGGTATGGATCTCACCTGAGGTCAAATTTTTAACTGTCACTGTTTTATTAACCGGATCCACTGACGTCACTTCATGGCAGGTACGGACGTCTATGTTAAAGCGGGATTTAAAATCCTCCGGAGTCTTAAGAATAAGTGACTGCCGTAACGGAATTTTTCCGCCTATATGATAAGGCAATCCACAGTTGGCGAAAGAGACATCGCTTCCCCGTTCAAACACAACAATACTGACATCTTCTGACAACCGGCGAGCTCTGGCTGCAGCGGACGCACCGCCGGCAACACCACCAACAATCACTATTTTCATTACATCCTCTCTGTTCACTCGGGGCAAAATGTCTGCCAGATATAATTAGTTACCCAGGCCAGCTGGACGCTGCAGACCTGGCGAACACGGTGGCAAAATTATGGCACCATCAGTATACTAAATAACATTATATAAAAATACAGAATGTGAGAAACCAGCAATGCCCATGAATGAAGACACAAAACGTCAGACCGATATGAAAAATGCAGCCCTGGGGGCAGCAGATGTCTTACGGGGACTGGCTAACAGCGACCGGTTGCTGTTGATGTGCCAGTTAAGCCATGGGGAAGCGAATGTGGCCGAGCTGGAAGCTGCAGTCGGTATCACTCAGCCGACCCTGTCTCAGCAACTGGGTGTAATGCGCCGCCTGAAGCTTGTCGAGACCCGACGGGCAGGTAAAATGGTATATTACCGTATTGAGGATAACCGTATCATGACGTTGTTAAATACCTTGTATGATCTCTACTGCCCGCAGGCAGGCACAGGTAAAGGAAGCCATAACAACGAATAATGTGATCCTGCTTTCCACGCAAACCGTTTTATCATTGCAGCATTAACCCTGTCAGGTTGTGAAGAGCCTGGCCGGTATCTGCGATATTATAACGGGAAAGCGACAGTGGTCCGGATATACCCATCGGTAATGCCTGTCCGGACTGTATTTATCGCTCACGCGTTCACTGTTTAACTTATTGATTTATCGGTTTTTATACTATTACGGTCAGAAAAAACAGCCACGGCAGCACGGATGGTACTGCACTGACAGCAATGGCCTGTGGCTGACAAACCGTTTTTTCTGCTGCCACCGGTTTACATTATTCAAGCAGGCTGCGCAACATCCAGGCAGTTTTCTCATGTAACTGGATACGTTGTGTAAGCAGATCTGCTGTGGCTTCATCATTCGCATTATTAACAACAGGGAACAGGGAGCGCGCAGTTTTAACCACAGTCTCCTGGCCCTGGACAAGATTCTCAATCATGTTTTTTGCTGCCGGAATATCCTTGTCTTCATTAACCGCTGTTAAACGTGAAAATTCATGATATGTGCCGGGCGCGAAGCATCCGAGCGAGCGTATACGTTCAGCGATATCATCAACAGCAGTGGCCAGCTCATTGTATTGATTTTCAAACATTAAATGTAAGCTGTTAAACATGGGGCCAGTTACATTCCAGTGATAGTAATGTGTTTTTATATACAGGGTATAGGTGTCAGCAAGAAGCCGGGACAGACCGTCTGCAATCTCCACCCGGGATGATTCAGGAATACCAATATCAATTATTTGTTTACTCATAACTACCTCTTACACTGTTTAAGTGGGATATACGATATGCCATTATTCTTTCCGGTCTGAGCAAAACACGCTTCATATTTTTATAATAACCAGTTACACCTGGCGTCTGCCACACTAGCCATGCGCCAGAGCAATATCCTGCGACGGGACAATGAATTTCGCCGTGGCACGAGCCACTTTCTGCTGTCCCTTTGCCAGCCATGCTTCGAGCTGGTAAACCCCCCTGCGTTGCCCAAGCAGTCTGGCACAGACCATCAGCTTGTCACCGGTACAAACGGGTGAAATGAATCTGACAGTCAGTTCAGCCGTCAGGGCCTGCACTCCCTGCATAAACAAGCAGTGAGTCATTGCGGCATCCAGCAAGGTACTCGTCATTCCGCCATGTAAAAGACCCGTATACCCCTGATGTCTGTGATCGGCCGTGTAGTCAGCACATACAGATCCATCCGGGTATTCTGAAAACATTAAGTTCACCGTATCAGGGTTGTTGTCGAGGGAACCACAAACCATACAACAGTTATGGGCATTTCTGGCATCAAGATAACAATTCATCTGTTTCTGTTCAGCGTCCGGTTGTACTGACGGGAGGCATCAGGAATTCAGTCAGCTGAGTGTCTTTCCCGGCATCATTCATTCCGGCTCCTGGTTTATACACAGTACGGGTCTGATAAAAATCACCGCCCGTGATGAAATAAACTCATGAATGGCAACAGCGCCCGTTTCCGTGATGATGCTGACGCCCACCCTGGCACGCATTTTCTGCTGTGTTCCCGTCAGAGTTACAGCATTTTTTCCCTTTCGCCTCATGATTAAAGGACTGGCGCCCCTGCTCCGGCTTATTCAGTTCAGTCAGAACACGGGTATCCGGATCACACAGTTCAGTGAACAAACGACGGCCACAGTCAGTCTGGTACACCGCGATCTGATGCCCCAATAATTTACCCAGCATCCGTTCCCCGATGTTACGGACCACAACGCGGCTGACCTGCTGTTGAACCAGAAGGTCAACCAGCTTCCGTTTACCTGAACAATCTGCGCCCAGCGCGGGATTTTCTGTCCGGCTGAGCTCCACACCGCGCTCATCCACTAGGACAAGGTGACTCGCTTTGGTAAAATGATTTGCTACCCGGTCGTCATTCACTGGAATGGCTGTGATCATCTTGTGTAACTCCTTCCCTTTCAGAGTGCATTATTAAGGCCTTGCCCTGAGTGAGACAGTCCACAACCTTAAAACGGGCCGCTTTCAGGACATTGGCCAGTGTCTGTCTTGAAACCCTCATTGCAACAGCCGCTTCCTGCTGTTGCATGCCCAGTAAATCGACCAGTCGTAACGCTTCAAACTCATCTTCTTTTAAATGAACATGTTCAAGCTGGCTCATCGGTCGCGCATTGGGCTTAAAACAGGTATCCGCAGGGCGGCCACAGATGTTACGGGGAATTCTGGGTCTTGGCATGAAGGCTCCTTATTGGTATATGCTATATATACACTCGTAAACTGGCATATGCAATATACTCTGCTCACCGGTGGAGAATTTTTTGCTTTGCCTCTTGAGTCTGGGAGTGTGCAGCATACCAAAGGGAACTATGGAATGACTCTGAACCGGTAGGCGATTCTGCCTTATACCTTTATAGTTGGCTCGGAAGTGTCAAGATTGTCCGTGACGATTCATTCTGCTATTAATTAATAAAACCTATCTCGATGAGGTTTGAACTTGCAATGTAGTTGCCAGATTGCATATCGATATTGAAGAGGAACAGCTTCGAAAACGTTTCGGGTTGGAATGGAAACGCTATACGCAACGGGTTCGTCGCTGGTTATAGCAATCCCGTGGTATTGCAGGCGACAGATAAGTTCGAAACAATAAAGCAAGGAATTCATTATCCTTGAGCTTTTATATCTCTGTCGGCAATCATATTGATCTTAGCCACTAAACTTCATCATAACGGCATTAAATACCATCCCCAGGGCAACGACGATCAGTAGTCCGGAAAACCCCTTCTGCACAATATGTTCAGGTAAATGCTGGCTTAGCCTTCGGCCAATCGACATCCCTGTCGCAGCACTAAGCACAAACCAGAGAGTAAAAGGCAAGGGCAGAGTGGCACCCTGTATCACTGCCACTGCAATCCCGCCTATACTTACCAATGCGACAATCATCAGCGAGGTTGCGATGCAACTGTGAATAGGAAGGGGGGTAAATTGCCGCAATAACGGGACGATAATAAATCCTCCACCCACGGCTAATAGCCCGGTCATAAAACCGGTAACAGCTCCGAACATGAGAAACAGCAACCATGTGTTTACAGCCCAGATAAATCGTCCGGTGTGTTCATCCAGTTCGACGGGATAAGTATGCCTGGCAACTATCTCGGGGGCCCGAACCAATCGCCACGCGACGATTAGCATTACCCCCGCAAACAGCAGGCTCAGCAACGCAGGGGAAGTTCGGTGGGCAACCCATAACCCAACGCTCGTCATGGGCACGCCCGCCAGTATTATCACAATAGCGGCACGATAGCGCACCAGGCCCTTGCGCCAGGCCTCAAAGGTTCCAAGAGCCGCACTCCCGGCGACGGCGACCAGGGCCACCGGAGCAGCCTGTTGTGGTGCCCATCCCATGCCCATCACCAGGGTGGGAATGGCAAAAATGCCACCACCCGCTCCTGTGATGCCGAGCACTGCTCCCACGAGCAGACCTGACAGTAACGAAATGACCATAGGCGTTACTGATGGCTGACAACGTTCGGGGCAGAATTACGATGCATGACGCTTCGCTCGTTTACGTTCAAGCTGTTCAAAAAGCAGCATGCCAGCGACCATTGCACCAACAAAACCCATACCTTTGATCATCCCTGCACCAAGTAATACCAGTCCAGGACCAGGGCAAATGCCCGCCAGTCCCCAACCAATGCCAAACAGAATAGCCCCTCCAATCAAACGCTTGTCAATCTGTTTGCTGGTCGGCAGATTTATCGCGCCACCGCACACCGAGTGGGTGCGTCGTTTCACTGACCGGAAAGCGAAGAAACCCACGCTGATGGCTCCACCCATTACAAAAGCCAGAGAAGGATCCCAGATGCGGGTAATATCCAGAAAACCAATCACTTTTGCAGGGTTTGCCATGCCGCTGAGTATTAATCCAACGCCGAATATCGCACCTGCCAACAGAGAAAAAAACAGATTCATATATGTCCCCTTGAGCGATTTACTGTGCGAGCAAGCTTGACTAAATCCACAATCCCATCAGCCAGACGGTGATAAAAGCAACCCCCATAAACGTCAACGTAGCTACCAGAGAACGGGAGGATAAACGCGACAGACCGCAAACCCCATGGCCGCTGGTACACCCCGAACCGTAGCGGGTTCCGATCCCAACCAGCAACCCGGCGATCATCAGGACAGGCCAGGAGGCAGAAACCTCGATCACAGGAAGCGGATGAACGAGGCCATATAAAAGAGGCGAGACGATAATGCCGATCAGAAAAGCCAGACGCCAGCCACGATCTCGGGTAGCCGCTGAGAGCGCACCCCCGATTATGCCACTGATCCCTGCAATACGTCCGCAGAACAGGAGCAATATCCAGGCCGCACAGCCGATCAATACCCCCCCTAAGAAACTCAGTAACGGAGTGAATTGCACCAGATTAATGGTCATGGTTAACACCTTCTGTGTCATCTTCCTGACAGTAAAGTTGATAGAGGGTAATGAGTAATATCAACATATTCGGCTCATCAATTCGGTAAAAAAACTGTTTTCCCTCACGGCGCGTTGCCACGAGTTGCAGGCGTCGAATGACTTCCAACGTCTGTCACAATGCCAGTTGCCCAATCCCCATAGCACTTTATATGTGCCCCACAGAAGCTTGTCTCTGACTGAGGTGGCACAGCAGCAGTAGCCGGTCATCATTTGCCAAAGCACGCAATACGGCGGTGGCTGCACTGGCGGTATCACGCATTTTTTTATGGCCAATAAACACGTTACTCATGAGTTCTCTTTGTTCTGATCCACGTTCGCGATAACACTTTTAATTCTTATATAATATAATATTATATAATCAAAGCGAGCCTGTGTGAAGATACATCATGCAACGTCCAGATTAGGAGTTCACCATGACACCACTTATCGAGGGTTTTTACGATCCGGCTACCAGTACTGTCAGCTACGTGCTGGCCGATAGAACTGGGGGGATTGCGGCCATTATTGATCCGGTTCTGGACTATGATCCGAAATCCGGCCGGACTCAGACAACCTCCGCCGATCGGCTGATAGATTTCGTGAAAAAGCAGCAACTGACCGTCAATTGGTTACTGGAAACTCACGCCCATGCCGATCATCTTTCGGCAGCCCATTATTTGCGCGAGAGGGGCGGCGGCAACATCGCCATCAGCGAAAAAGTTGTCGAAGTTCAGCGGATATTCAAGCCCATTTTTAACCTTGAGCACACCTTTGCACTGGATGGATCACAGTTTGACCATCTGCTGACTGACGGTGAAACCTTTTAACTGGGGGGCTTGACAGTGCAGGCGTTGCAGGTTCCTGGCCATACGCCAGCAGATATGGCTTTCCAGATTGCTGATGCGATTTTCCTTGGCGATACCCTTTTTATGCCTGATGTGGGCACCGCGCGTTGTGATTTCCCGGGTGGGGATGCGCAGCAGCTTTATCATTCCATCCGTAAGATCCTCAGTTTTCCGGCACAGACCCGTTTATATGTGTGCCATGACTATCCCCTGCAGACAGGGAGCCCCAATGGCAGAGCAGCGTAGCCGAACAGCGGGCGACCAATATTCATTTCCATGATGGGAACGATCTGGCCGCCTTTGTGGCGCTTCGGCAGGCGCGGGATAAAACTCTGGCCACCCGGCACTTCTGTTACCGTCGATTCAGATCAATATCCGGGCCGGTGAATTCCCGTCAGCGGAAGATAATGGCGTCTGTTATTTAAAAATCTCTTTAAATCATCTGTAACCAAGCAGGGGTTATAGTTGGCTGAAATGGAATGGTGTTGATCATGAGTAAAATCATGTTAGTGATTGTCGGTGGTGTGGCTGGGGGAGCTTCGGCTACAGTGAGGGCCCGGCGTTTATCGGAAACGCTCGAGATTATTCTGTTAGAGCGTGGTGCCTATGTATCTTTGGCCATCTGTGGTCTGCCTTATCACATCGGAGGCGAGATCCCCGAACGCCAGCAATTGCTTTTGAAAGCACCGCAGGATTTTATTTAACGTTTCAACATTGATGTCCGTATTGAGCATCAGGTGTTGCAGATCGAGGCTAACAAGAAAGTGGTCCACATCAGGAATGAGCAGACGGGGGAGGTTTGCCACGAGAGCTATGAAAAACTCCTGCTCAGCGAAACGCAATTCGTCCTCCCCTGGAGGGCGTTGACTTCCCTGGTGTCTTTACTCTGCGTATGCTGCCGGATATGAATAACATTCTGGCGCATATCCACTAACATCGGCTAACACATGCCACGGTCGTCTGGGGGTATCGGGTTGAAAATGGTGGAGGCACTGGTCAATCTGGGGCTCAGGGTGACATTGTTGGTGTTGGGTGCCAAAGTGATGACCCCACTTGATGCCGAGATGATTGCCGTATTACACCAGGAGCTCCGGCAGAAGGGCGTCAATTTGCGTTTGCAATCGGGTATGGGAGCGATTACGCAGGTGGGTGATACCCAGCTTTTACAGCTCAGTTTGAATACGGGCGAGGTGTTGGCGACGGGGATGGTGTTGCTGGCTATTGGTGTAAAACCAGATACGCAATTAGCCAGAAGTGCCTGGTTGGTGCCCGGTACGACAAGGCAGAGGTCCATCTCAATGAGCAATCACAGCAGGACTTACAGAATCTCGAAAAAATTATCTTCGGAGACAGTTAGCACTCGGTCCGGTCGGTCTTTGATCGGGCCACTGCAATATAAAAAACCGCCTTACGTACAATATTTTCACTTTCCCAAACGGAGCCCATGATTAACAGTTAGTTCAGAGCCTAGGGTTACCTGAGTCAAGGGCTTCACAGTGCATAAAATCATTTTAATGCCTTACATTTTACGTTTCATTAGCGGCTCGCTGTAAGGAAAAAAGCTGGCTGACAGGTTCTTTTTTCTGACTTATACTATTGTCAAGGTGATGGCGTTCCACCTTTCCCAACCGCCCCGTCCGGGGCTGATGACGCCTGATATGACTCTTGAATTTCAGGAGGTATGTCAGGCCGTTCATAAATCCTTCTGGCCTGTATACTTCCCTTAACGGGGATACATCTTTGATTAATGTTTTTGGTCATCTCAATCCTGACAGTGATGCCATCTGTACCGCCGCTGTCACAGCTGACTGGCTTTCCCGACAGGGCCGTCCTTCCCGTGCGTGGAGGAACGGTGAAGCGAACCCGGAAACCCGCTATATTTTTGAAACAGCCGGTATCCCCCTGCCCCCCCTTCTCGATTTCCCCCTGAAAAGGGAACGGGTATGGCTGGTCGATTTTACCGAACCGGCGCAGGGGCCTGCTGACCTTCCTGAGAGTAATATCATCGGAATTATCGATCATCACCGGCTGGGAGGTCTGGCCACCTTACTGCCGCTGGAGGTCTGGATAAAACCGGCAGGTAGCAGCGCAACAGTACTCTGGTTGCTGATGGATGCAGAAATGCGCCGCACCATGCCCCCGACTCTCGGCATCCTGCTTCTTGGTGCGCTGCTCAGCGACACGGTAAACCTGCATTCACCCACCACGACGGAAGACGATATCCGGACAGCCGCTGAGCTTTTCGTGCTGTCGGGAATAAAACACAAAGCTTTTGTTCACGGCCTTATGGCCGCTAAAACCGATATCACCGGACAGACGGCCGGTCAGATTCTGAATAAAGATCTTAAGACTTTTTCGCTCGCAGGCACAGATGTGCGTATTGCCCAACTGGAGGTGAGCTCACCTGATCAGGTCGCTCCTTTACTGGAGGAACTGCGGAATACGATGGCGCAGATGGTGGTAAATACGGGAGCCGGGCTGATCGTGCTGATGGTAACCGATATCAATAAGTGTTTTTCAACACTCTATTTCGCCGGACCGGAGAGCGGTAATGCCACATCATGCTCCTTACCGGGCATGGTCAGCCGCAAGAAACAACTTCTGCCCTGGCTCGAACATTTCCTCAGGCAAGGCCGGAGACAGCTATGAAAATCTATACTCACGCACTTGTTCTGGTTCAGGGGAAAGAGGATGGCGTTCCCCTTCTCGCACTGGCGGCGGCTCTGTCCCGTCTGCTTGAGATGAAAATCACGCTTGCCCATATCTGTAACGACTACCGGGAGATGAACTATGTCTCGGACAGCCTGATGGACGATGCCGTCTCCAGGGATGTTGTCCAGGCGAAGGCGCTGCTCAGTGAGCTGACATCCTCGGTGGATGAGCACGTTGACGCCCGTGAGCTGGTCACCATGCGGCGTTTCGAGGATATACAGAAATGCATCACCGATACCGGTGCGGATCTTGTGATTGCAGGTCACCGTAACCGGTTTATGGGCACGCTGACCTCACGTTCAGCTGAATACGTTAACCACCTGAACGTGGATGTTCTGATTAAACACATTTACGACTGAGTTACAGGAGATTGCCATGAATTTTATACTGGAAAAAGTCACCGCTCGCGAAATACTTGATTCCCGCGGTAACCCCACTGTAGAGGTGGATGCCTGGACTTCTGACGGGCTGATGGCTCGTGCATCAGTGCCCTCCGGGGCCAGTACCGGTTCGCGGGAGGCAACTGAGCGCCGCGATGGTGACCCGGGGCGTTTTGGTGGCAAAGGGGTGCTTGATGCTGTTAAGGCCGTCAATACTGAAATCTGTGATGCCATCAGGGGAGCCGATGTGCGGGAGCAGCGGCGGCTGGATAATATTATGCGGGAGCTTGACGGCACGGAGAACAAAAGCCGGCTCGGCGCCAATGCCATTCTGGGTGTATCGCTGGCAGTAGCGAGACTGGCTGCACAGGTCACCCGTCAGCCACTGTACCGCTATCTTGGGGGGCTTAATGCCGGTCTTCTGCCCGTTCCGTGCATGAATATTATTAATGGTGGCGTTCATGCCCGGGGTCAGGGCGCTGACTTTCAGGAGTTCATGATAGCACCGCACGGTGCATCAACGCTCACTGAGGCGGTTCGTCAGGGCAGTGAAGTCTATCAGGCCCTGCGTCAGATCCTTGTGTCAAGGGATCTCTCTGCTGCGGTGGGTGATGAAGGCGGATTTGCCCCTGCCGTCTCATCAAACAGAGAGCCTCTGGAATTCATCGTTCAGGCCATTGAAAAAGCCGGTTACCGTCCGGGGGAAGACATCAGTATCTGTATGGACCCGGCTTCCAGCGAATTTTATCGTGACGGGAAATATCATCTTCGCACCGAAAACAGCGCCCTGAGTGCTGAAGAGATGACGGATTATTACGGGGAACTGATGAACCAGTTCCCCGTAATTCTGCTTGAAGACGGACTCGCAGAGGATGACTGGACTGGCTGGAAATATCTGCACGACAAACTGGGCGGGCGTGCTGAACTGGTCGGTGATGACCTGTTCGTGACCAATGTGAAGTATATCCGCCGTGGCATTGAGGAAAACCTTGCCAGCGCAGCCCTCATTAAACTTAATCAGATAGGCACGCTCAGCGAGACATTTGACGCAGTTTCACTGTGTCATGAAAACGGATGGGGGGCTTTTATTTCGCACCGCAGCGGTGAAACCATGGACACGTTTATCGCCGATATGACGGTGGCGCTGCGTGCGGGACACCTTAAAACCGGCGCACCCTGCCGCGGAGAACGAATTGAAAAATACAATCAGCTTATGCGCATCGAGCAGGAGCTGGGCAACGAAGCCCGGTATGCAGGTATAAACGCCTTTGTTCGTCATCTCTGACGGGCATATCACGGACATCAGAGCAGCGTATACCGGATGAGTCCGGTATACGCCTTAATTCTTCTTAGGTGGGGAACGCAGCATTGAGTCAGCTGGCAGCAATTATGATTGGTGGGGCCGTGGGATGTATTATCCGCTGGTTTTTTGGGATGAAATTCAACAGTTTCTTCCCGTCTCTTCCACCCGGAACCCTGGTAGTGAATTTGCTGGGAGCATTTATCATTGGTGGCGCAATGGCATATTTCATTCGTCATCCTCACGTAGATCCGGCCTGGAAACTGCTGATCGTCACCGGTCTGTGTGGGGGGCTGACTACCTTTTCAACATTTTCTGTCGAGGTTTTCACCTTATTGCAGGCAGGAAATTACACGTGGGCTTTCACCTCCGTACTGGTGCACGTGATGGGATCGCTGCTGATGACCGCGGCGGGTTTTTATCTGATAGCGTGTCTTATATGATTCTCAGGTACCAGGCAAAACTAACCTCCAGGCATAATCAAGCACATAATTAATGGTGTACCCTGAGAACAACTGTGCCGGTGAAGGGCTTTGGAGGCAATGCCGGTAATCCGGCTAAAGACAATTACAGTCCGCGACATTTACCTGGGCAGACATTCAGCTACTCAAACAGAGGTGGGTTTACGGAACCCCTCCTCTGTGAGCCCCTAACGCTGACACCGCAGGTACCCTGACATACTATATACTGCGCTGATTAACTCTCGCAGAAAGTGCCTCTGCACTTTCCTTACGTTCACTGTAGCGGTCAACCAGGCAGGCCGTTCTTCCCCGGGTAAGCAACGTAAACTTCATCAGCTCTTCCATCACATCCACGATCCTGTCGTAATAGGCTGAGGGCTTCATCCTGCCTTCTTCATCAAATTCCTGCCAGGCTTTGGCGACTGATGACTGATTCGGGATGGTGATCATTCGCATCCAGCGGCCAAGAATACGCATCTGGTTTACCGCATTAAAAGACTGGGAGCCACCGCTGACCTGCATCACCGCCAGCGTTTTCCCCTGGGAAGGGCGTACAGCTCCTTCGCTCAGTGGGATCCAGTCTATCTGTGCTTTCATAATCCCGGTCATTGCCCCATGACGTTCAGGGGAACACCACACCATCCCTTCCGACCATCGCACCAGTTCACGGAGCTCGGCAACTTTCGGGTGGGTATCCGGAGCATCATCTGGCAGGGGAAGCCCTGACGGATTAAAAATACGGACTTCAGCCCCCATGGCGGTGAGCAGGCGTGCGCCTTCCTCCGTCGCCAGGCGGCTGTAAGAACGTTCACGTACAGATCCATACAGCATCAAAATACGCGGTGCATGCACTGGGGTTTCAGATACAGGGTTATCAGTGAAATCCGGCACGCTGAAAATGTGAGGGATGATATTTGGCAGGCTGTCATTCAATTTGTTCATTGCAGACTTTACTCACGGGTTGATGTAACTGTTGAAACACTGGCTGCGCTGCCCATGCAACACTCATCCAGCAAAAATCCGACAATCTGGCTCAGTTGTTCATACTGTGGCTGGCAGTACAGAGTGCGCCCCTGCCTTTCCTGGCGTATAAGCCCCACAGACAACAGGGCAGACAGGTGATGGCTTAGCGTCGACGCCGGGATATCGAGACGCTTTTGTAACTCCCCGACAGGCAAGCCTGTATATCCAAATTTAACCAGTTCCTTGAAGATGCCGAGCCGGGTCGGATGACCCAGCTCCTTCAGTGCATCTGCCGCCTTAACAATATCCATAACACCTCCTTAAATCTGTATTTCCAGAATAATGGAATTTTAAAATATAGCAATCCTGTAAATCTGACAGCAGTAATGTCCAGGGGCGCATTTACGGGCTGTTCAGAAAAAGAGATAAGCTGTGTAGCCAGCCATTATCGCCATCGAAATAATGACCAGCACGAATGCTGCCAGCAGCCTGAACCTGAAAAGGGCGCGCAACAGGATCAGTTCCGTCAGGCTGGCACCTGCACTGCCGATGATAAGGGCCAGAACCGTTCCGGCCCCCACCCCTTTGGCCAGTAATGCAGCCGCCAGAGGAATAACCGCTTCAGCCCGGATATAAAGGGGCACACCAATAATCGCCGCAGCAGGAATGGCAAAAGGATTTGCCGGTCCGGCATACTGTTCAAGTAACGTCGTGGGCAGGTAACCATAAATTATACTTCCGATAGCTATCCCGGCGATCAGGTAGGGGAAAACACCTCTGAAGTCAGCCCAGGTATCACGCCATAAGCCTCTGTAACGGCGGGGTAAGGCATTAACGTCAGATTGCGGTTTACAACAATTTTCCGGTACAGCTCTCGTCATGTCAGCCTGACGGGAGTGGTTTCCGGACAGGTGTTCGCCACAGCAGGGACTTTTACTGCTCACAGTACTGCCGCGTTTAATTGTCTGGCTGGAAGCCCTCCCCTCATGTACCCCGCTGCGTATGTATTTATCAAAACCCAGAATCTGCAGTAACCATCCCGCAATTAGTGATACCAGAAGCGCGGCGCCGGCATAAATCAGCGTCAGGCTTAACCCAAATGTCGCGGCCATCAGGGCAATAATGACCGGGTTCAGTAGAGGAGATGCAAAGAGAAAGACCATCATAGGGCCAAATCCGGCGCGCGCGCGGATGAGTCCCTTCAGCACAGGAATGGTTGAGCAACTGCAAAACGGCGTGATAGCCCCCAGGCCCGCCGCCAGAAAATAGCTTCTGAAGCGGCCAGCACTGAGTAATGCCTCGATACGTGCCGGCGGAACATGCCTTTGCAGTACACCAACGAGTAAACTGATGAGTAAAAATAAAGCCGACAGTTCGACGGCGAGTAAGGCAAACATGCCGGCGACATCCTGCAGTTCTGCGGACATATAACCCTCCTGTATTTCCGGATGTATCGAATATTAAGCAAGGGTAATACAAACAACCATTACTGTAAATCATATTTCTGGAAACATAGAAATGTAAAGCAGGAAAAGAGAGGGGTCACTGGTATATCGCCTGTGATCTTGACGCCGGAACAAAGTGCAGTGTCCGGCTTGCCGGGCATTTGAAAGACACATATCACGCCCCCGGACCATCAGGGGACAGGTTTGCCCCTGATGGATACGTTTCGACTGGCAGGGCAGTCTGACCATTATGCCGTTGTTACTGGTAGCCGTATCGCCTGTTAAGATAACTGACCTGCACCGGAGAAGTCAGTGATTTTGGCCTGATTAGCTGGACCTGTTTTTTCACCTGAGCAGGCAGATACCCTGACTCGAGCATCAGGATAGCGGCCATCATCCCTGTCCGGCCAGAACCTCCATGACAATGGATAACCATCGTTCCGCCAGACCTGACGATCGCCAGCAGATTCGTTTTTTCCCGGGCAAATGCCTGTTCAAATGGGGCTTCAGGTGCACAGCTGTCTTCTACGGGGAGGTGAAACCAGTCCATATAAAAGTCAGCGCACAGTGACGGGAGGGCATCAGCCTCATTTTCACTGAGTTCAGCCAGCGTCATCATGGTGATAACAGCCTGTGCCCCGGCTTCTTTTAATGATTTCAATGAATTAGCAAGTGGCACCCCTCTGGTTCCCGGACAGGGGGTAAATATCAGCCTGGCGCCATTGTCCAGGGTGAGAATATCAAACGGGTGAAACATCAATAAAGGCTCCATGCTAATGGTTTATTAATCTTCGACGTTATGCCGTTACCTTATCCGTGCTGTTTGTATCAGCCGGGATAACGTTTTCAGGGCGCAGTCAGGGTTTGTAAGGAAGGGAGACCGATCGGTTACGGTTTATTGTTCGTCAGATCAGGTATGTCCCATTGCCTGCAGCTGATGCTGTAATGAAATCCGGTCGATTTTATCCAGGGGAAGGCTCAGAAACAGCCGGATGCGCGTGGCTATCTGTTTTTCAACCTCCACAAAGGCGTGGTACTTCTCCTTATCGGTACCCTCTGCTGAAGCTGGATCCCGGAACCCCCAGTGAGCTGTTATGGGGCCGCCCGGGAACACCGGACATCCTTCTCCCGCCATCTTGTCACACAGCGTAAAAATGAAATCCATTTGCGGAGCATCCGGATGCTGAAAGTTTTGCAGATGTTTGCTTTTCAGGAATTCAGTACTGAATCCCTGATCGTTAAGCACCCTGAGCGTCAGCGGGTGAGGTGAACTTGCCGGTTGAGTACCGGCGCTGAATGCCCGGAATTTTCCCCCGCCGAGCTGGTTCATCAGCACTTCAGCAAACAGGCTTCGTGCCGAATTCCCGGAACACAGGAACAGGACATTGTATGTTTTACTCATCATCGCGGCTTACCTTATGTCAGGCCGGAAAGGTATGATCGGGCCGCTCAGGTGCTGACAGCCCGACCGCTGGGATTACTTCGCGACACGCTGCCCCTGGGCATCAATCACCTGTTCGCCGTCCTCTTTGCTGAACGCTCCCTTTTGTGCATCCGGCAGAATATCCAGCACCACTTCAGACGGACGGCACAGCCGGGTACCCACAGGTGTGACCACAACAGGACGATTGATCAGGATGGGATGCTGCAGCATAAAATCAATCAGCTCATCGTCACTCCATTTATCCTCTGCCAGGCCCAGTTGCTCATAAGGCTCCACATTTTTTCGCAGCAGGGCACGCACGCTGATCCCCATATCAGCGATGAGCCTGACCAGCTCAGCACGCGCTGGCGGTGTCTCAAGGTATAAAATGACCGTGGGTTCCACACCACTGTTGCGGATCAGCTCGAGGGTATTACGGGACGTACCGCAGGCCGGGTTATGATAAATCGTAATTGCGCTCATAAATCACTCTCTTCAGGTTTGACGGGCACAGGTCCGTGACGACCGGAGCCAGGTTAATCACAACGAAACGGATAAACGTAATACCAGGGCAACAAGCGTCACAAACAGCACGGGCAGGGTCATTACAATGCCGACCCGGAAGTAATATCCCCAGGAGATCCGGATATCTTTCTGCGCCAGTACATGTAGCCACAGCAGGGTGGCCAGACTGCCGATAGGGGTGATTTTGGGTCCCAGATCGCTGCCAATAACATTGGCGTAAATCATGGCCTCTTTAATCACCCCGGTCGCCGTGCTGCCATCAATAGACAGTGCTCCCACCAGGACGGTTGGCATGTTATTCATGATCGAGGAGAGGAAGGCGGTCAGGAAGCCCGTGCCCAGCGTGGCCATCCACAGCCCCTGGCTGGCAAACTGATTAAGTACGGCTGACAGGTAGTCAGTCAGTCCGGCATTACGCAGCCCGTAGACCACCAGGTACATACCCAGGGAGAAAATCACAATCTGCCAGGGGGCTCCGCGAAGCACCTTTCCGGTATTAATCGCATGTCCTTTTTTGGCGACAAGAAACAGAATAAGTGCCCCGGCAGCAGCAACTGCGCTGACGGGGATCCCCAGAGGTTCAAGACCAAAGAACCCGATCAGCAATAGAGCCAGTACGCCCCAGCCTGTCCGGAAGGTGTTCAGATCGCGGATAGCTTCTTCAGGTGCTTTCAGACGGGAGATTTCATAGGTTGCAGGAATATCCTTGCGGAAATACAGATGCAGCATCACCAGTGTGGCAATGATGGCAGCGATATCAACCGGCACCATAACTGACGCGTATTCATTGAACCCGAGTTTAAAGAAATCTGCCGAGACGATGTTTACCAGGTTCGAAACGATGAGCGGCAGGCTGGCTGAGTCCGCGATAAACCCTGCTGCCATGACGAACGCCAGCGTTGTGCCTTTACTGAATCCCAGAGCGAGTAGCATGGCAATTACGATAGGTGTCAGGATCAGCGCCGCTCCGTCGTTGGCAAACAGGGCCGCTACCGCAGCACCCAGTAAAATAATCCAGGTAAACAACCAGCGTCCGCGCCCGTTTCCCCAGCGTGCGACGTGCAGAGCAGCCCATTCAAAGAAACCCGATTCGTCGAGTAACAGACTGATGATAATGACCGCAATGAATGTTGCCGTCGCATTCCAGACGATATGCCAGACGGTCGGAATATCACCGACGTGAACCACGCCTGAAATCAGTGCAAGTGCGGCGCCGAGCATCGCACTCCAGCCAATTCCCAGTCCGCGGGGTTGCCAGATGACCAGTACAATGGTCAGAATAAAAATAGCTGCAGCCAGCCACATAAAACCTCCTGTCGGGCAGAACGATACCCGCCCTTCTTTATTATTTTTCCGCCTGACGGATCAGACGTTGCAGTTGCTCAATACCCGTCGGCGCTTCCTGTTGCAGAGGGATCAGCGCCATACGAGAGGCCAGCTCGGTCCTGACCTTATTGATTTGAGTAGCTTCGTGTGCGGCCCTCGTCAATAACAGCGGTGAAGTTGTCTCTGTTGCGACCAGACTGTTATTGATGAGCCATGCCCAGGGTTCAATCCCGGCCCGGCGCAAATCCTCCTGTAAACCGGCAGCTTCCAGAACTGGGGTAGTTTCAGGCAGGGTAACGAGCATAATTTTGGTCCGCTCAGGATCCTGCAACTGCATCATTGGTGTCAGATAATGTCCCTTATCTCCCATCCGTTTGGCCACTTCACGATGGTAGGCACCCGTCGCATCAAGCAGCAACAGGGTATGGCCCGTCGGGGCTGTATCCATGACCACAAAACGCTTCCCGGCTTCCCTGATCACACGGGAAAACGCCTGGAACACGGCAATTTCTTCCGTACAGGGAGAGCGTAAATCTTCTTCCAGTAACGCGCGTCCCTGTGTGTCCAGAGCATTTCCTTTCGTGGCAAGAACATGTTCCCGGTAGCGCTCTGTCTCCGTATGCGGATCGATACGACTGACCTGGAGATTATGGCATTGTCCGTTCAGGGTGTTTTCAAGGTGAGCTGCGGGATCGGAGGTGGTCAGGTGAACATCAAACCCTTTGTCTGCAAGCGCCACGGCGACAGCAGCGGCCAGAGTGGTCTTTCCCACGCCCCCTTTGCCCATCAACATCACCAGACCATGTCCGTCCCTGGCAATATCATCAACCAGCGTTTCAAGGGACGGTGCAGAGATGACCTCAGAGCGTGATATCGCATCAGCTGATACACATGGGATGTTATCTTTGTCCAGCAGACGCCGAAGTGCCTTCACTCCAACCAGATTTTCCTGCTGCAGGCTTAACCTGTCAGTCGGTAGTGCGGTAAGTACCGGCGGCATTCCGGAAAGAATACGTTGTTCTCGCTGGTACAACGCACTGGCAAGATTGTCCTGTGAGGCTTCTCCGGCCGGCATCATCCCGTTTATCACCAGGTACTGGTGCTTAAGACCGACATGCAGCAGTTCATCATGCGTGCGGGCGACTTCAGCCAGCGTTGACTGCTGAGCGCGGGCGACCAGAATTATCCGTGTCTTTTCCCCGTCTGCCAGTACCGATAAGGCGTGCGAGTAGCGTTCTCGTTGTTTTTCCAGTCCGGCCAGCGGACCAAGGCAGGACGCACCGTCAGGATTTGTCTCGATAAAACTGCTCCAGGCTCCCGGCAGCTGGAGCAGGCGAATGGTGTGTCCTGTAGGGGCGGTATCAAAAATCACATGGTCAAAATCATTCAGTAACGCGTCATCGGTCAGCAGGCCGGTGAACTCATCAAAGGCAGCAATTTCTGTTGTGCAGGCACCGGATAACTGTTCTTCAATGCTGCGCACCACCTCTTCGGGAAGAACGCCTCTAACCGGATCAACGATGCGGGAACGATATTGTTGTGCAGCCGCCTGCGGATCGATCTCAAGCGCTGTGATTCCAGGGACGGCAGAGATGACCGTCAGGGTATTACCGATCTGCTGCCCGAAAACCTGCCCCACATTTGACGCCGGATCGGTACTGACCAGCAGGATACGTTTTCCCTCATCAGCAAGACGAATAGCCGTTGCGCAGGAAAGCGAGGTTTTTCCGACCCCGCCTTTCCCGGTAAAAAAGAGAAACTTCGGAATACTGTTCAGATAGTTCACGATGGGCTCCTGTCCGGCTGAGTTCAGCAACATGAAGTGTTGCCGCCGCAGCAGCTTTTTACCGGAGCTCTACCAGCTTTCTCCTCAACAATCCCAAACCAGCGAACCAGGTCCTGGCGCGTCGGATAGCGCCCGGACAGGACGAACTCGCCATCCAGCAGAATCAATGGCAGGCTTTCAGCGCCGGAGCGTTCAAGAAAGGCTTTAACTGTCGGATTCTCAGCAAACGCCATCGGTTGCTGTGACAGATTAAAGCGTTCCACCGAAACACCCTGCTGTTTCAGCCATGTCACGTCTGCGGAAAATGACACTAAAGTCTGATCAACTTCCGTACCGCACACACCAGAACTGCAGCAAAGTGCCGGGTCATATACTGACAGTGTTTTCATTATCTCTATTCCTTCAGGTTTAAGTTAAAAAATGGTCTCACCGATCCGGTTCAGTTCAGCCTGAAGACGCTCTTCAGGGCCGGAAATGACTGATGACGGAAGCGACAGAAAAGCTTCAATCCGGTGATGAAGAATTTGCCAGGCCTTTTCGAAAGCAGCGTCGATTTCCTGATCACTCCCGGTAGCCTTATCAGGATCCTCCACTCCCCAGTGTGCCCTGACTGCCGGAGCAAGATACGCAGGACAGGTTTCACCAGCCGCATTACCGCACACCGTGATCACCACATCAGGTGTCACCGGGAGGTTGTCCCACGATTTACTGTAGTACCCATCCGTGGGTATCTCTTTGATTCTGAGAAGAGCCAGGGAACGGGGATGGACTTCACCTTTTGGCTGGCTGCCGGCGCTGAATGCATGATGCTCTTTCGGTGAAAGCGCATTAAATGTTGCTTCGGCCAGGATGGAGCGGCAGGAATTACCGGTACACAAAAATAGTATATTCATAATGCCACCCTATAAATTCGTTAAATCATATATGTACTAATGGATTTTTATATCTGTTAAAGACACACCGCTCTGCCACCGGTTGTGGAACTGTTACGGGCAACCCGTCTGACCAGAAGCGCAATTTCCTCTTCCTGGCTCAAATAAGCCTGCTCAATGACTGCCGCCGCCCAGGCGGGCATGTGCGCTGAAAGCCGATAGTGGATCCATTTACCCTCACGGCGGTCAATAAGCAGCCCACTTTCCCGTAGCATGGAAAGGTGGCGGGATATCTTGGGCTGAGATTCCTCCAGCGTTCCGCAAAGCTCGCAAACACAGAGTTCTCCTGACGCTCTCAGCAACAGCACGATTTTCAGGCGAGTTTCATCCGAGAGATTTTTGAAAAGCTGAAGCGCGGTGATTGGGGACATAAATACTCCATGGTTTCGTTCGGCTTCATCTTAGTCCTCTCTGAATTCATGTCAACAACACATTCGAAAAATCGAATATTACAATCTATAATTATGATGCTGAGTAAAGGGGGTTAACATGCGTATCGAAAAAGTCATTAGCTGGCTTATCAGGCAGATTCCGGACCGCTTTTTTGACGTTTTATCCGGAACCGAATGCGCGGAAATTGATGGTATTGCGCATGACGGTTTACTGCATGATACTGAACACAAGACAGCATACCCTGTTGCAGGAAGAGGTTTCCGAAAGGTGGATAACTGATCGGATGCTATCAGTCCATCACATCATCATGGCACCGACAGTTCCCGGACCCCATCCCCGACAGCATCAGAACCAATATCCTCCCGCTATGCGGTGTATTTAACGAGAGAGTCATAAATGGAGCAACTGAACGGCACGCCGCCTTGCCTTATGAAGGCGTGGAAGAAGCATGAACACGAACTTCTTTGCTGGTTACTCAGACAAGTGGGTAATGAGGCTGATGCTGATGATCTGATACAGGAAACCTTTCTCCGGGCAATACGACAACAGGGGAAATTCTGTGCCATCGTGAATGCCAGAGCCTGGCTGTTTGAGGTTGCCCGGCATCTGCTTATTGATAAAAGCCGCCAGCAGCGTCCATTTATGCCTCTCCACGATGATTTATCATTGCCGGATAATACGCCTGAAACTGTCGACTCACTGGCTGGTTGTCTGCCCCGCATCCTGGATAAAATGGCAGAGTCTGATCGGATTATCCTTACGCTCTGTGATCTTGAGGGGATGAAACAGGCTGATTTTGCAGACCGAAATGGTCTGACACTTGCGGCAACCAAATCGCGTTTATCCCGGGCGAGGGATAGGCTGCATAGGAAACTTTCCAGCAATTGCCAGATCAGACTGGATGAGTATGGTCGGGTATGTTGTTTCACTCCCAAGTAAAGAATCTGTTTCCCCTTCTGGGGTTACCGATAAGCTATTGCAGTGAAATCCTGTTCAATAACATTTCTCAGCAAATGAAATAAATCGAAAAAAACTGCATCCTTTTCTGTCAAACAGCGTCTTCCCGAAAAACAACCGTCGTGAGGCCTGTCCGTTATGTTCCAGATTTTCACTGATTTTGCCACCTGGCTGGTCTATGAATGCCTTAGTCTGAGTCCTGCAACCAAACTCGGGGAGGCGATCCACTTTTTTGTCGAAGACGTGAGCAAAATTTTCGTTCTCTTGCTGGTCATGATCTACTTTGTGGCCATACTACGGGCCTCGCTGGATATTGAGAGGGTAAGAAACTATCTTGCAGGTAAGCACCGTGGAATGGGGTATTTACTGGGCTCCTGCTTTGGCGCCGTTACTCCGTTCTGTTCCTGCTCAAGTATCCCGGTATTTCTGGGGTTTACTTCGGCTGGTATCCCCCTCGGGATTACCATGGCCTTTCTCATCACATCCCCCCTTATCAATGAAGTCGCCGTCCTGCTTCTGGTCAGCCTGCTCGGATGGAAGTTCACGCTCATTTATATTGCTGTCGGAATGGCTGTTGGTATGGCTGGCGGTGCTTTTCTTGATCGGATTAAGGCCGAACGCTGGTTAGCCGATTTTGCCGCCGATGCCCTCAGAGACGGGCAGCAACATCAAACTGATGAGATCCGACAATCTACCATGGCACCGCATATGCCTCTCTCAAAGCGACATGCCTTTGCTAAAGAGGAAACTCTCACCATTTTTAAGCGTGTCTGGCTCTGGGTCATTCTCGGAGTAGGACTTGGTGCGGCATTGCATGGATTTGTGCCCGACGGATGGATCGCGTCGCATCTCGGTGCCGGTCAGTGGTGGACTGTCCCTGTAGCTGTGCTGGTTGGCATACCTCTCTATTCCAATGCTACCGGTGTGATCCCTGTGATGGAGAGTCTGATCACGAACGGCCTGCCAGTGGGGACAACTCTGGCTTTTTGCATGAGCACTGTGGCTGCCAGCTTTCCTGAGTTCATTCTGCTCAAACAGGTGATGAAGTGGCAATTACTGTGCACCCTGCTGTTGCTGTTGTTGACCTCTTTCACACTGGTTGGCTGGATTTTTAACGTTGTATTCCCGTTAATTCCCTGAAGAGGATTATAAAATGAAGCATGTAAAAGTACTGGGTACAGGCTGTTCCGGTTGTAAAACAACCATCCGGCTTATCCAGCAGGTGGCTGATGAGAGAGGCGTCGCTATTCAGCTTGAAAAAGTGGAGTCACTGTCTGAAATAATGAAACACAAAGTGATGGCGACCCCGGCGGTTGTCGTTGATAACATCGTTGTACATACCGGAGGAATACCATCAAGAGACATTATCGAAAGCTGGCTCTGACCTGCAGGCAGGGAAATAATTCCTGTTCGTTCATTG
The DNA here is from genome assembly GCF_043945575.1 of Enterobacter cloacae complex sp. 2024EL-00214. Lineage (NCBI taxonomy): Bacteria > Pseudomonadati > Pseudomonadota > Gammaproteobacteria > Enterobacterales > Enterobacteriaceae > Enterobacter > Enterobacter cloacae complex sp. 2024EL-00214. The sequence goes on from NZ_JBIMRC010000029.1 coordinate 31,602, forward strand.
CCTGAAATATCAAGCTCTGATCTCTGTAGAGGACTCCCGGCAGCCCCTTTTTTAATGAAAAGTTCAGACCCAGAGATGAAGGTATACCTTCATCTCTGTCGCGGAGCTCCGCCACAGCAGGTAAAGTTAACACTCTGATATCTCACTTATCACAGCCAGTTCAGTCCCGTTTTTTGCTCTCTGACCGCTGGCCGTCTTACTGCAGTCCCTGTTCAGCCTTTAATTATCATATTCCTGACGCTTATTCGTTTAAAGTCTGAAACTTCGCTTCAAGCTCAAGTATTCTGAGACACATCTGCTCAATAAGTTCTGGTGTGATGGTTTTTTTAAAACGAGCGATGAGTTCAGCATCCGTGTCATCCATATATTTTATGGGTTTATCAAATGCAACCTGGCTAAGCCGGGCAAGCGCAAGAACTTCATCAATCATAAGGGTTTTCTGCATAATGTCGCCTTTTCTTCCCGACTCAGGGTTTTAATGCCAGTCTTGAATTAAGTTTTCCCGGAGTTTCCTCCGGGTTCCGACTTATCTGAGCATTAACAGCGGGACTCTGGTCTGTTCGAGCATCGCAGTTGTGTTACTGCCGATGAAAAAACGTCGCAGGGAAGAGTGCCCATATGCCCCCATGACAATCAAATCCACGCCGTTGTCTGCGGCGTAACGACAAAGCGCCTCCGTTACCGAGCGTCCTTCAGCTAACCGGGATATCGCACTGATGCCAGCGCACTGCAGACTACGCTTTGCCTCTTCGAGGGTATGAGCATCGCCGTTAACCATTACGATATGACATTCCAGGCTCTGCAGCAGAGGGCTGAGCGTCGGTCGACGCAGGTTTCTCCGGCTTTCCTCACTGCCATCAAACGCAAACATGACTCTTGAAGGTACAGAAAAAGTTTCAGGTACAATCATTACCGGCTTTTTCTGCAGGCGGATAATGCTCTCCAGATTGCTGCCAACCGGGTTCTGTGCTCCCCGGCGACCGAGCACCATCATACGAATACCTTTCAGGTCAGCCAGGATGATATCCAGTGCGCCATGTTTCTGAAGTTGCTGAACATCCGGGATACCGATCTGGCTGAGCAGTTCCGCGCATCCGGCAAGAATGGCGCGTCCCTGAGTCATCAGCAGGCGGTTACGCTCCCCTTCTATCCGGACAAGGTCCTGCGTCAGTTGCTCCCGGCTGTCAATACCGATAGCCCCCGTAAGGTCAGAAACTGCCGGTTGTTCATTTTTTTCAAGCACATGCAGCAGGGCAAGAGGAACGTCAAGCTTCCCGGCAACCCAGGCTGCATACTCACACACGGCGCGTGTTGATGACGATCCATCCACGCAGGCAATAACGGTGTTGTCCATAGCATTAAATCCTGACATTAATGACCTCCCATCAGTTTTTCGACTTCTTCGGGTTTATCGTGAACACCAAAGCGATCAACGATAGTACGGGTTGCTTCGTTCATCCCGCGGATCTCAACGTCTGTTCCTTCTCTGCGGAATTTAATAACCACCTTATCCAGTGCGCTGACCGACGTGATATCCCAGAAATGGGCATGCGTAACATCAATGACAACTTTCTCTGCCGCTTCGCGAAAATCAAAATACGCCATAAAGCGGTCGGCGGAGGCAAAGAACACCTGCCCGGTGACCTTATAGAGCCGGGACTCTTCCCTGAGTTCTGAAGAGACAGCCAGAAAACGCGCCACTTTAGTGGCAAAATTCAGGGAAGCGATAAGCACACCGGTCAGTACCCCGAATGCCAGATTATGAGTGGCCACCACCACCACCACTGTTGCCAGCATCACCACGCTGGTAGAAATGGGATGGCTTTTAAGGTCGGTAACTGAACGCCATGAAAAGGTACCAACCGAAACCATGATCATTACGGCGACAAGCGCGGCCATAGGGATTTGCGAGACCAGGTCCCTGAGAAAGACTACCATACACAGCAGGACCACACCGGCAGTGAGGGTGGACAGACGGCCCCGACCGCCGGATTTCACGTTGATAACAGACTGACCAATCATTGCACAGCCCGCCATTCCTCCGACAAATGAGGTGCAGATATTAGCGATGCCCTGAGCCTTGCATTCCCTGTTTTTATCACTGGGGGTATCCGTCATATCGTCCACAATCGTGGCTGTCATCATTGATTCCAGTAACCCTACAATGGCGAGGCCTGCGGAGTAAGGGAGAATAATCAGGAGCGTATCAAGATTCAGCGGGATGTCCGGCACCAGGAAGACCGGCAGACTGTCAGGCAGTTTGCCCATATCCCCGACCGTACGCACGTCCAGATGCAGCCATATGGCAATAGCCGTAAGCACCACGATACAGACAAGGGGTGAGGGGATTGTTTTATTCAGATACGGGAAGAGGTAGATAATGGCGAGCCCTACTGCCGTCATAGCATAAACATGCCAGGTCACATTGGTGAGCTCAGGTAACTGCGCCATGAAAATTAGGATCGCGAGTGCATTAACGAATCCGGTTACCACGGAGCGTGAGACGTAGCGCATGAGCCCGCCGAGTTTAAGATAACCGGCTATCAGCTGGAATACGCCGGTCAGTACGGAGGCAGCCAGTAAGTACTGCAGTCCATGATCCTTCACCAGGGTCACCATCAGGAGCGCCATTGCCCCCGTTGATGAAGATATCATCGCCGGGCGACCACCAAAGAAGGCCATAATCAGCGGGATACAGAAAGCGGAGTAAAGCCCCACCTGAGGGTCAACACCGGCAATAATGGAAAAGGCGATCGCTTCTGGAATGAGTGCGAGCGCGACAACAATACCAGCCAGCACGTCACCACGGACGTTACCCAGCCAGTCCTTACGCGTCGAGGACAGCAACATAGTAATTTCTCAGTTTTTAGATGTAGTTAGCCCCGGAGGACATAGGTTTCAAATACGATAAAACACATCCGCAGACGGGATGTTATTACGTGCGTTCTGAGGCTCGCTCAGTACGGCGGAGGAAGGGAAAACTCAGGGTGGCGTAATGCGCATGATCAGCAGATAAATCCTTGAAAGCAGGTACTCAGCCCTCAGTGAACAGAATAAGTCAGCGTAATGTACTTTAGTGCTGACCACGTGCTCTGTATGATACAGAATCTATCTACTATAAACGAAAATACAGCACGATCAATGCTCACACTCTATATGGGACGTTCGTACCTGGACATGATTATCTGTGTTCAATGTCCCCGCATGACCGTCTTAACATCCAGAATATTACGTTTCCAAAAAAACCAGAAATGATAAAAAATGAGCTTAACGAATGGAAGGGACTTCCCCTGATTATGCGCCTGATTAACTCTTGTGCAATCATGGGGTACACATCGTCCCGGAGGAATTCGTTATGACTATCACGACTGTCGGTATCGATCTTGCTAAAAATGTGTTTGCTGTTCACGGTGTTGATCAAAATGGTAGAACTGTTCTGGTTAAGCCTAAAGTATCGCGTGCTGCACTTCCTGAGTTAATTGCAAGTTTGCCTCCCTGTGTTATCGGGATGGAAGCATGCTCCGGGGCTCACTACTGGGCAAGATTGTTTCGGCAGTATGGTCATGAGCCACGTCTGATGGCTGCTAAGTTTGTATCGCCTTATCGTATGGCCGGAAAATCAGGAAAAAATGATGCAGCTGATGCTCAGGCTATCTGTGAAGCTGTTCGTCGTCCGCATATGCGGTTCGTACCAGTGAAAGACGAAAGCCAGCAGGCCATGCAGTGTTTACATCGTACCCGTCAGGGTTTTATCGAAGAGAAAACAGCAACGTATAATCGTCTGCGAGGATTGATATCTGAATTCGGTGTCATCGCGCCACAAAGTGCTGATGCCCTGCGCCACATGGTTTCTGTGCAGAAGAGCTCTTTACCGCTTCAGGTTCAGCAATGTGTTGATGATTTGATGGAACACGTTGATCGCATTGAAGCTAACATCACTGAATATGACCGAATTTTGTCCCACATAGCCAAAACAGATCATCGCAGTCAGCGGCTGATGGAGCTAAAGGGCGTTGGTCCCACAACGGCCTGTGCACTGGTCGCCAGTATCGGTAATGCACATGATTTTAAAAATGGACGTCAACTGGCAGCCTGGCTGGGGCTGACGCCATCACAATACAGCAGCGGGGGAAAGTCGAAACTCGGCAGGATCACAAAAGCCGGTGATTCGTATCTGCGAACGCTTCTGGTTCAGGGGGCTCGTTCAGTGCTTATTGGCGCCGGGAAAAGGACTGACTCAT